>JAKSNZ010000009.1 GCA_024405855.1 Paludibacteraceae bacterium | reverse complement strand
TTCATAACATTATCTCCATTGGGTTCCAACTCTTTAATAATGACCATGCCAATAACATGTTTCCACTCCTGTGGAATATTATCAAGAACGGAGTATGAGCCGTCTGCATTTTTCTTATATAGTGCAACTATCTTGCCATAATACTTGCCGTCTGTAGCCTTATACACATAAACTCTGCCACGACGGTCACCTGTACGGTCATCAACAGTATCCCAATACCCAAGCATCTTACTTACTTGTGCATTAGCAATAGTTGAAATAAACAATAATATTAGTAATATCTGTTTCTTCATCATCCTTGACCCTCAAATTTATTTTTTACAAAAATAAATTTACTATACTATACACTACCATTGCAATTATGGCACTGATAGGAATAGTCATAATCCATGCAGTGACAAGTTCAACGGTAACGCCCCAACGCACCGCAGAAAGACGCTTTACAGCACCTACACCCATAATACTTCCTGAAATTACATGTGTTGTACTTACAGGAACCTTAAACATTTGTGTAATGAACAATGTAATGGCACCGGCAGTTTGGGCACAAAAGCCCTCAACAGGCGTAACCTTAGTTATCTTATTACCCATAGTCTTCATAATTTTCCAACCGCCCGACATTGTACCTGCGGCAATAGCGGTAAAGCATATAATAGGAATCCAATCATGAAGTTCACTCATATCTGTCATTGCCATCCAATGTGGAAGTTCAATCCCCGATGTTGTAAGAGAAATAATGGTTATGGCAATTATACCCATCTCCTTTTGGGAGTCATTTAAGCCATGTCCTATACTTAAAGCCGCCGATGAAAACAGTTGTGACACCTTAAACCATTTGTCCGCCTTGTGAGGCTTTGCCTTTCGGCACAGATTGAGAATCAACGCCATAATAAGATTACCGGCAATAAAACCTATAAGCGGAGCAACAAAAATAAACAATACAATGGTAAGAATAATGGTGGTTTGAACGGCACCAAAACCGTATGCCGCTATTGCCGCACCTGCAAGACCGCCTATCAGCGTATGCGATGATGATGAGGGAATACCCATCTTCCAAGTAAACAGGTTCCACGCTATGGCAGCAAAAAGCCCTGAAAATATTACAGGCAGAAAATCTATGCCGTTGGCTGTAAGCACATCAACCCTAACCGCCTTGGAAACGGTATCCGCCACACCAAACTCACCTATTATGTATTTGGCTATAAAGAACGCCACAAAATTAAAGAACGCAGACCATAGTACAGCCTGCGTAGGGGTAAGCACACGAGTGGATACCACAGTGGCTATGGAATTGGCGGCATCGTGGAAGCCATTAATAAAATCAAAACCAACGCAAAAAATAATTATAAGTACAAGCCAGAGAATTTGGGTTTCCATATATATTTATGCGTATTTAACAATTATAGTCTTTACAGCCTTGCCCACATTTTTAGCCTTATCTGTGGCTTTCTCAAGCTCATACATTATCTCTTTAAGCTTAATAAGCTCTACAGAATCATTAGCATACTCAACAAATATATCTGTAATAAACTGCTCATAAAGGTCATCGGCGGCATGTTCTAACTCATGCAGTTTATTGCACTGCTCCAATGCCTTATCAGAATGCTTATTTACACCGTTAAGTTGTTTCAACACCTTGTTTATAGCCTCGCAGCCCTGCTGAATGTTATCTGCCATGCCAAACATACGCTTAGGAATATGATGTGGCTGGAACATCATTACCCTCTTTGCTGACGATGTTATAAAATCAAGCACGTCATCAAGGTTATCGCAGAGGTCATGTATGTCCTCACGGTCAAACGGGGTTATAAAAGTATCGTTCAGTTCACTGTAAATCTCCTCTACAAGGCGGTCGCCCTTCATCTCATACTCCTTGATGCGGGCATACATCTCTTTGGTTTTCTCATGGTCTGTTCCATGCTCAAAAAACTCTGTAAGCAGCTTTGCCGCCTCATGACAATACTCGCCCTCCTTAATAATCATAGGAAAGAACTTGCTCTCCTTTGGCACTAAAAATGAAAACAAAGAATTGAATTTCATAAAATTTATTGTTTTTGCAGATGCAAAAATAGTAAAAATAATTAAATTACGCAACAAAAAAGGTCAAAGGAGCGTTTCATTCTCCCTTGACCCTTTTAATATTATTTATTAGCACTTATGTGTGCGTATCTTAATTTTTAACGCAACGTACAGATAGTGCGAAGTCCATAGGCATGTTGTCCACGTTCAAGTTGCTAACGTAGCCACTGAGGCTGCGAGCGTGAACGGTGCCTGTCTCCTCACCTAGAGTAGCTGACCATATAATGTTATCAGTGCCAACGTAGTCCACGCCTTTTCCCATTGCTCTACCTGCTGGCAATCCAGCAAAACCATAAGTATCCAATCCCTGTGGGTATGATTGTGGGTCACCATCATCGTTCCAACCAGAGGTGGTCTTAAGATGTTTTCCTGCTGTTCTGTCTCCCTTACCACTTGTCTGTTCTATGTAATCTACAAGCGTCTGCCACTCCGCTTTTGACGGAATGTGACATCCGTTAGGGCAGATACCCTGACGATTACCACTGAAATCAGCTGTATGTGCCTCTCCATTTGCAATTCCTACTGCTGCAGCCCAACTGTAGTGGTAACCCAACTTGGCAACCTGTTCATTTGATAGTTTTACTCCAGTTACTGTTTTGCTATAATCATCCCAACTGTCTTTGTTTGATGCATCGGTGTAATATGGGGTGTCGTCCATCCATTCTGATGTTGGAATAACGCTGGTTCTGCCCTCCTTGACTACTTCAGACTGATCTGCATACTTATTACATCTAAGGTTCTCAGCTAACCAATACTGATTACCTATCTTGACTATAGGATAAGCATTACCACAGGCATCTGTAACAGTTTCTCCTGTAGGTCCATCAGCCCCTTTAGGATCACCTTTTTTACACGCACTTAACACCAGCAACGCTCCTGCCAGTGCAATTGAAATAAATTTTACTGTTTTCATAATAATTAGTTTAAATTTATAATTGTTTATTAAAAAGTATCGAGTGCAAGTTTACGAATTATTTTTTATTCTGCAAAATTTTAAAGGATTTTTATTCCATTATATAGTATAGCAATTATCCTACGCTTGTACAGGTCTCCCACCGCTTTTTTGTAGGTCTTTTTGCTGATACCAAAAAGATTATATATCATTTCAGGCTCACTCTTGTCTGTTACAGGAATAAAGCCTCCTTCTGACTTAAGTTTATCCAAAATCTTTTCTGCCTCAGCACTTATGGCTCCATATCCGTTAGGTTTTAGGCGTACATCAACCTTACCGTCTTCCCTAACCTTCTCTATGTAGCCTTCTGTCTTATCTCCTATATGCAGTGGCTTAAACACATCGCTGCTGAATATCAGCCCCTTAAACTCTCCGTTTATTACAACCTTATAGCCAAGTTCTGTTTTTGAAGCCACCATAAGTGACACCCTGTCTTTAGCATTGAGTGAGGTTACATTGGGGTTAGTGAATTTCTCCCAACGTGCCGATGCACACACTCTATGGGTAACACCATCTTCATACACATATACAAACACCTTGTCGCCCTCTTTCAGGTCTCCACGCTGCTCACTGAACGGCAATAGCAAATCTTTCATTATACCCCAATCAAGGAACGCACCAAAATCAGTCACTTGCTTAACCCTCATAACAGCAAACTCACCGGCTTCTGCATACGGTTTAACAGTAGCGGCTATGGGGCGGTCCTCGCCATCAGTATATACAAACACCTCCAACTCGTCACCCACATGGCACACTTGAGGCACATAGCGGTTTGGAAGCAACACCTCCTTGCCCTCCGCATCTGCCAAATACACACCTGCCTCAGCATGTCGGTTTACTTTCAATATTTGTGTTTTTCCTATGTTCATGGTGATGCGGTGATTTGGTATCACTGTCCACTGTCAACTGTCCACTGTCAACTTTGTTAAAACTCCGATGAAAAATGGAACCTTATATTCTTAAAGTCCTCTTGTGCCATTTGAAGCATATAGGCTGAGTCTGCAAGGAACACATCTCGGTTCTCCTTATCCTTAGCCATATACTGATATTTGCGTTTCTTAAAATTCTCAAGTTCAGCCGCATCATCACTCTCTATCCAGCACGCTTTATAAAGGCGGATTGGCTCCCAACGGCATTGGGCGTTATACTCATGCAGCAGACGATACTGAATAACCTCAAACTGCAACTGCCCCACTGTACCTATAATCTTACGCCCGTTAAACTGATTTACAAAAAGTTGAGCCACACCCTCATCCATAAGTTGGTCTATACCCTTTTGCAGTTGTTTCTGCTTCATAGGGTCAGCATTTTCAATGTATTGGAACATCTCAGGAGAGAAACTTGGCAACCCCTTAAAATGAATGTCCTCACCTGATGAGAGGCTGTCGCCAATCTTAAAGTTACCGTTATCGGGCAAGCCCACAATATCGCCGGCATACGCCTCATCTACGGTCTCCTTACGCTGAGCCATAAAGGCTGTAGGGGCTGCAAATTTCATAAGGCGGTTAAACCTTACATGCTTATAGTTTACATTACGCTCAAACTTACCGCTGCAAACCTTGACAAACGCTATACATGAGCGATGGTTAGGGTCCATATTGGCGTGTATCTTGAACACAAACCCTGAAAACGCCTGTTCCATAGGGTCCACCTTACGCTCTATTGCCTCCACCGCTCTTGGGCTTGGGGCAATCTCAACAAAACAGTCAAGCAGTTCCTTTACTCCAAAAGTGTTCAATGCACTGCCAAAGAACACAGGAGCCAGGTCTCCACTCAGATACTCATCAACATTAAACGGATTATACACACCTTGAATAAGGTCTAAATCTTCACGCAGTTTGGCGGCATCCTTTTCTCCTATATAACCTTCTAACTCTTTACTGTTCAAATCCTTGAACTCTATAGTCTCTGAAACGGTCTGCTTGTTAGGGGTGTATAAGTTCAAATCCTCCTTATATATATTATATACACCCTTGAAGTTCTGCCCCATATTTATAGGCCAGCTGAGCGGACGAACCTTAATGCCAAGTTCCGCCTCAACCTCATCCATAAGGTCAAACGGGTCACGCCCCTCACGGTCCATCTTGTTCATAAACACCATAACAGGGGTCTTGCGCATACGGCAAACCTGCATCAGCTTACGGGTCTGAGTCTCAACACCTTTTGCTGAGTCTATAACTATAATTACGCTGTCAACCGCCGTAAGGGTGCGGAAAGTGTCCTCTGCAAAGTCTTGGTGTCCAGGGGTATCCAGAATATTTATTTTGAAGTCCCGATACTCAAATCCCATAACAGATGTGGCAACGGATATACCTCTCTGTTTCTCTATCTCCATCCAGTCCGATGTGGCTGTCTTCTTTATTTTATTGCTCTTTACCGCTCCTGCCACATGAATGGCACCACCAAAAAGCAGCAGTTTTTCTGTAAGTGTGGTCTTTCCTGCATCGGGGTGGGAAATAATGGCAAATGTACGCCTACGCTTTATCTCTTCCGCTAAAGTCATAAATCAATTCTCTGCTACGGCTTTTGTTTCATATTTGAAGTACTCAAGAATAGGGCTTGCAGACACACTTGTAATGACATAATCACTGATTGTATCTTTGAAGGCATCCTTAAAGCGTTTTAACGCATCTTCCACGCTCTCCGCTCTAACCAGCAGAGTTTGAGGTACAAGGCGCTCAATGCCACGCTCCTCATCAACAACTGTGATTTTAATCTTAACAGTAAACCAATCCTCACACAAATCCTCCTCCTTGAAAATAAGCTCCGCAATCTTAGCCTGCTTTATGTTAGTGATGGAATACTCACCCTTAATGTATTGGGCAACCTCTTTAACTATTCTTGCCTCAGCCTCAGTATAACTCAAGGCATCAACCAAGTAAGACTCATTAACCTTTTTCAGTTTGCCGCAATCCTTGTCATTGGGGTCTGTAATCTGCTTTTCATAGCGGATTTTGCATTCAAAATATTTTGCCATAATCTGTATAATTTTTCACCTTGCAAATTTACGATTAAGTGAGGGAAGTTGCAAAAAAATCTCCGTTTTTGTTTAGAGAAATATAGGGGTGGTATCAGAAAAATTTATAATTTTGCACTCTGAAACAATAATCCTATGCGGAAAATCATTGTTACAATACTGTTTCTATGCACCACAATGTGTGCTACCGCCCAAATCAACACAGACAAGATTTTAGATTTGGGAAAAAACGCACTGTACTTTGAAGATTACGTGGTGTCAATAGGCTATTTCAATCAGGTTATAGAGGCAAAACCGCACCTTACTGACCCATATTTTTTCCGTGCCATTGCCAAACTCTACCTTGAGGACTACACCGGTTGCATTGCTGACTGCAATTCCGCCCTTGACATAAATCCGTTCCTTTCAAAAGTCTATTACTTAAGAGGTTACGCAAAAAGATATATTAGGGATTGGGATTCCTCATCGGCCGATATGCGAAAGGCTCTTGAATTTGACCCTGAGAACAAAGAGGTTTATATAGTATTGATTGAAAATCTGTTACAGCAAGACAAATTAGATGAGGCATATAATGAGGGCATGCAGACCATTGAAATGTTCCCCCACTACGCCGATACCTACATTCTGCTTACCCAGGTGCTTCTCATGAAAAAGGACACCATAAGGGCAGAGAGCATACTTGACACAGGTATAAAATACAACTCTGACAGAGAGATGGGCTATGCAATCCGCGGTATGCTCCGATATGAGAAAAAGGATTTCAAAGGGGCATTGGAAGACCTGAATGAAGCGGTAAGAATAAACGGATTCCGCTCTGACTTTCTTATAAACAGAGCCATTATTAAAATGGAACTCAATGACTTAAAGGGTTCTCTAACTGACTACAACGATGCCATAAAACTTGACAACAAGAACGCATCGGCGTACTACAACAGAGGTATACTGAAAGCAGAGATTGGCGATGACAACAACGCTGTTGATGACTTTGACGTTTGCATTGCCCTTGACCCAAACAACTATATAGCCTATTTTCAGCGTGCCATGCTACTCTATAAAATTGGAGAGTACAAAAAATCACTTGAAGACTACAATACCATTATTAAAAAATACCCTGACTTTACGCCTGCATACATGGGCAGAGGCGATGTAAAAAAGAAATTGAGAGACCGCCAAGGTGCTGAAAAAGACTACTTTGACGCAACCCAAATTGAACGTGACATAAAGAGCGGGAAACGTAAACCACGCCAAGGAGAGCAAGCGGAACTTGAACCTACAAAAGAGGCACGTGCAATTGTTCAGAAACTTAACAGCAGTGCCGCTGATAAATACAAGAGTGAGATGCGAGGTCAGGTTCAGGATAAGGATATTGATATAGTTCCTCTGCCATGTTTTGTTGTAGCAGTAGCTGATTCAACCGCAAAAACATATCGTAAACAACTGTACCACAAAGATATAGAGGAAGCAAACCGCCAACTTACAGATAAACTCAGTTTCTGCCTTTCAGACAACATAAAGACAAAAGTTGATTTTGGAGGAACCTCAGTTGTATGCACAGAGCCAATGTGTTTCTTTAACCGTGGATGTGAAAAGAACCTGCTACTGAAAGAGCAAGTTATAAACGGCAGACAGATTATGGTATCGGACTGTATATCAGCCATAAATGACTATACTATGGCATATCAGTTAGACAACACCATAGTGTATGCCCTCTATAACATTGCTAATGTATATTTAATTTCAAAGGACTTTCAATCAGCCATAGAATACTACACAAAGGCTATAGAACAATATGACCGATTTGCAGAGGCGTACTACAACCGAGCCTTGATTTATATATGGCAAGGCAATAAGGAGGAAGCCAGAAAAGATTTAGGGAAAGCCGGAGAATTAGGACTTTATGGAGCGTACAATGTAATGAAACGCTACGCCAAATAAAATAGTGATCACCATTAACTTTCAATTTTACAACTATTTAGTGCAATCTTGAATACTTCTGTAACATTACTTACATAGTGGAATTTAAGCCCCTTCAGGTAGATTGGCTTTATCTCATCTATGTTCTTTTTGTTATCCTTACAAAGAATAAGAGTGGTTACACCGGCACGCTTTGCGGCAAGAATCTTCTCTTTAATACCACCCACAGGCAGCACATCGCCAAGCAGAGTTATTTCACCCGTCATGGCAATATGAGATTTAACCTTACGCCCTGTAATAGCGGAGAGCAGACTTGTGGCAATAGTAATGCCCGCTGACGGACCGTCTTTAGGTATAGCCCCCTCTGGCACATGAATGTGAATGGCTGCGTCATCAAAAAATTTCTCCTTGATTCCCAACTCCTTAGCGTGTGCCTTTATATATGATAAGCCAAGCGATGCAGACTCTTTCATAACATCGCCCAAGTTACCCGTAAGAGTAAGGCTTGGAGTTTTGCTGTGGCTTATGCTTGTCTCAATTTCAAGCGTAACCCCACCTACTGATGTCCACGCAAGACCCGTAACCTTGCCCACCTGCAAATCCTTTTTCTGCGAATCAATGCTATATGTTTCAGTACCAAGAAGTTCCCTTACCCCATCAATATCAATGTTTCCGTCAAATTCCTCTTCAAGAGCCACCTTCTTGGCAATTTTACGTGCAACACTTGCAATCTGCTTGTCTAATGCCCTTACTCCTGATTCCTTTGTGTAGCAGTCAATTATGTATGAAACAGCCTTTTTTGACATCTGAGCCTGTTTCTTTGTTATTCCATGATTCTTCCACTCATTAGGAATAAGGTGTCGCATGGCTATCTCAACCTTCTCCTGCTCAATGTAACCGCTTATATTAATAAGTTCCATACGGTCAAGCAGTGCCGGCGATATGGTACTCAGTGTATTGGCAGTGGCTATAAACAACACTTTTGAAAGGTCATAGTTTATATCAAGGTAGTTATCGTGGAAAGTACTATTCTGTTCAGGGTCAAGCACCTCAAGTAACGCCGATGCCGGGTCTCCCTTATAGTCAGCCCCCACCTTATCAATCTCATCAAGTATGAACACCGGATTTGAAGAGCCTACCTTCAAAATGTTTTGTATTATACGTCCCGGCATTGCACCTATATAAGTACGTCTGTGTCCGCGAATCTCAGCCTCATCATGAAGTCCGCCAAGCGACACCCTTGCATACTTTCTGCCAAGTGCCTGTGCCACAGACTTTCCAAGAGATGTCTTACCCACTCCCGGAGGTCCGTAAAGGCATATAATAGGAGACTTCATATCTCCTTTCAGTTTAAGCACTGCAAGATGCTCAATTATACGGTCCTTTACATCGTCAAGTCCGTAATGGTTCTTATCTAAAACATTTTGAGCCTTCTTTAGGTCAAAATCATCAACCGTATATTCATTCCAAGGCAAATCAACAAGCGTTTGCACATAATTAAGCTGAATTGAATAGTCAGGAGCACCTGAAGATAGTGCCTTTAGCTTGTCAATTTCCTTTCTTACATACCCTTTTGTTTCATCGTTCCACTTCTTCTTTGCAAACTTCTCCTCCACCGCCTTCAAATCCTGTTCCTGTGTAGTGCCGCCCAACTCTTTCTGAATGGTTTTCATCTGCTGCTGCAAGAAGTATTCACGCTGCTGCTTGTCAATGTTCTCCATTGCCTTTGACTGAATGTTATTCTTAATCTGGAGCAGATTAACCTCCTTTGTCAAAGCGTTAAGCAACTGTGTGGCACGCTCTTGCAGTTCAGGAATCTCAAGCAGTTTCTGTTTATCCTCAAGGGCAATGTTTATATTACAGCTTATGTAGTTTATTATGAAAGCCGGACTATCAATATTCTTTATGGCAAACATCATATCCTGATGTGAGCCTCCGCTTAAACGCACAATCTGTTGTGTGGCATCCTTAATGGCGGCAATGTGAGCCTTAAACTCACGGTCTGCAGGCACTTTTTTAGGTTGTGGGTGCAACTCTATTTTTGCCTTAAAATAAGGGTCAGTGCTGGTCATCTCAATTATTGAGAAACTGCATCTGCCCTGCAATATTATGGTGGTTGAGCCGTCAGGCATTTCAAGGGTACGCAGAATCTGGGCAACAGTACCAACCGTAAACAGGTCTTTTTCAGTAGGTTCCTCCACTATTCCGTCTCGCTGTGCCACAGCCCCTATCACTCCGTTGCTTTCATAAATCTCTCTTACAAGTTTGAGTGATTTCTTTCTGCCTACATTTATTGGCAACACTATACCAGGAAACAGCACAACATTTCTGAGTGGCAGTATTGGTACATCGATGCCGGAATTTATCTTCTCAATATATTCTATATCGTCATCGGCAATCATAGGAATCAGTGTTGACTCCTCTCTGTTAGCCGCATGTGCCTCAATCAGTATTTTGCTGTTTAACTCTTTCATTAGCAATGTATTATAGTGCTGAATCAAATTGCTTCAGGAATCGCAGGTCATTTTCTGAGAACATTCTAAGGTCCTTACAACGGAATTTAAGGTTTGCAATTCTCTCAACGCCCATACCAAATGCGTAACCTGAATAAACTTTTGAATCAATGCCGCAAGCCTCAAGTACAGCAGGGTCAACCATACCGCATCCAAGAATCTCAACCCAACCTGTATGTTTACAGAAATTACAGCCTTTTCCGCCACACAAATCGCACGATATGTCCATTTCGGCACTTGGCTCTGTGAATGGGAAGTATGATGGACGCAGACGTATTTGGGTTTCCTCTCCAAACATCTCCTTAGCAAAGTAAAGCAATGCCTGTTTCAAGTCAGCAAATGATACATTCTTATCAATGTAAAGTCCTTCAACCTGATGGAAGAAACAGTGAGCACGATACGATATTGCCTCATTTCTATACACTCTGCCTGGGCAAAGTACTCTGATAGGAGGCTTTTGGGTGGTCATTACATGTGACTGTACGCTTGATGTGTGTGTACGCAGCAGAATATCAGGATTCTTTTCTATGAAGAACGTGTCCTGCATATCACGTGCAGGGTGCTCAGGTGGGAAATTCAATGCTCCAAAAACATGCCAGTCATCTTCTATTTCAGGACCCTCTGCCACTGTGAATCCAAGGCGTGAGAATATTTCAATTATCTCATTCTTAACTATTGAAAGCGGATGTCTTGTTCCAAACTCTATTGGGCTTTCTGTGCGGGAGAGGTCAATTTTATTTGATGTAGCAGCCTGATTCTCATATACACTCTTCATCTCATTGAGTTTGTCCTGCGTTAGGTTCTTAAGTTCATTAAGCATTTGACCTACAACACGTTTCTCTTCGCCTGCAACATTCTTGAAATCAAGGAACAATTGTGATATCTCTCCTTTCTTACTCAAATACTTGACTCTGAGTTGTTCCACTTCATCTTTGTTTGAAGCGGTCAGGTTCTGTACTTCCTGCAATAATGCCTGTATTTTTTCTTTCATAAATTTTTATTGTATTTTGAATCATCGTGCTATTAGAAAGGAAAAATTTATGAAAGATTTTTCCTTTTTTACTGGGGCGTATCCCCAGACCCCTACGCTTCGCGTTCGGGCTTACGCCCTCTGTCGCTTCGCTCCTAATGTCGTCATCTCGAGCATAGCGAGAGATCTTTAATTTTTTTGTTGCAAAGATACAAACTTTTTAACAACTATTCAACATATAGCAAACAAGTGATTATTTATTCATTAAAAGTTATTATATTTGCAACACAAAAAATTTTATCATGGGAAAGATTATTGCAATAGCAAATCAGAAAGGTGGCGTAGGCAAAACCACTACTGCAATTAACTTGGCGGCATCGTTGGCTATTCTTGAAAAAAAGGTTTTGATTGTAGATGCAGACCCTCAGGCTAACGCATCGTCAGGGTTGAATATTGATGTAACAAATTTGAAGACAACAATTTATGAGTGTCTTGTAAACGGAGATACTGCTTCTCAGGCAATTATCCATACAGATATGGACAATCTTGATGTTCTGCCGTCTCATATTGACCTGGTTGGTGCTGAAGTTGAGATGATTAAGATAGAGAATCGTGAGTATCTGCTAAAGAATCTGTTGAAGCCTGTCAAAGACAATTATGACTATATTATCATTGACTGTTCCCCGTCTCTTGGGCTTATAACAATTAACTGCCTTACTGCGGCTGACAGCGTAATAATTCCTGTTCAGGCTGAATATTACGCCCTTGAAGGTATTAGTAAGTTATTGAATACCATTAAGATAATTAAAAGCAGACTGAATACAGCACTTGAAATTGAAGGATTCCTGCTGACAATGTATGACTCAAGGCTAAAACTTGCAAATCAGGTTTATGGTGAAGTTAAGCAATACTTTGGAGCAATGGTGTTTGAGACTGTAATTCAGCGTAATATAAAACTGAGCGAATCTCCAAGTCATGGCATTCCTGTAATTCTCTACGATGCTGACTCTCGTGGGGCTCAAAATCATATTCAACTTGCACAAGAAATAATTAAAAAGAATACAAAATAATGGCTCAACTAAAGAAAAACGCACTTGGCAGAGGTCTTGGGGCTTTAATCCAACTTGATGAAGTCCAAACCTCAGGCTCATCACAAATAAGTGAGATTGCACTTGATTTAATTGAGGCAAACCCAAATCAACCAAGAACCACTTTTGATGAGGAGGCATTGGACGAACTTGCCGCTTCAATAAAGGAACTTGGTGTGGTTCAACCTGTTACTCTTAGGGAACTTGGGAACGGCAAATATCAGATTATTTCAGGTGAACGCAGATGTCGTGCATCTCGCAAGGCGGGACTTACATCTATTCCAGCCTATATAAAAACCGCTGACGATGAGGCTCTTATGGAAATGGCTTTAGTTGAGAACATTCAACGTGAAGACCTTAACGCCATTGAAATTGCCCTTTCATACCAACGTCTTATTGATGACTACAAATTTACGCAGGAGCGTTTGGGTGAGAAAGTAGGCAAAAAGCGTGCCACCATCACTAATTATCTGAGGTTGCTTAAGTTACCTGCTGAAATTCAACTTGGTCTTAAGGCTGGTAAAATTGATATGGGTCATGCCCGTGCTTTGGTTTCAATTGCTGACCCTGCACAAATGATAAAGGTTTATGAATATGTTGTAAAAGAGGGGCTTTCTGTACATAAACTTGAAGAGTTTATACAAAAAGGTGCATCGGTTGGCGAAACAAAAAAGAGAAGTGCAGGCAAGAGCGTATCGTCTGATTATGAGACACTAAGCAAAAAACTTACGGGTGTTTTCAACTCAAAAGTGACTATTAACAGGTTGGAAAACGGAAGCGGAAAAATAATTCTCCGCTTCAAGAATGATGAGCAACTTGAAAACATACTCTCTTTGCTTGACAAAATACAATAATGCGCAGACATTTGGCATACATAGTTCTACTGATTTTTGTATCGGGGCATTTATATGCCGCTGACAGTCTGAACTTTGCAATGCCTGTGGATACAATAAACATAACTGAATTGGACTCTGTTCAAATGGCCAAAATGCTGAAACGCCATGCCATTCTGAAAAGGGTTCCTGACCCGCAGATGGCACCTTGGATTGCCGCCATTTTTCCCGGCATTGGACAGGCTTACAATCGTCAGTATTGGAAAATACCTATAATTTATGGTGGATTTTGCGGATTAGGGTACGCAATATCGTGGAACAACGGACTTTATATTGACTACAGGAAGGGCTATACTGACCTTTGCAGTGCTGACCCCAATGCAAGATATTATGAGTATCTGCTGCCTGCCGATGTAAAGATTAACAGTTCTAACATTGATTACTACAAGCGTACTTTCAAAAGCAAAATGGAAGGGTATCAGCGTAATAGAGACCTTAGCATCATTGCCACAGTGGTTCTATATATGCTCTCAATCATAGATGCTTACGTTGATGCACAATTACGTGACTACGATGTAAGCCCTGAACTCTCTATGTCATTCACCCCGTCAGTCATTCCACCCACAAAAGACGGAGCCCTTGCCAGCTCCCTTGGAATGAGTTATCGTTTGAATTTTTAATTTTCTAATTTCAACTTTCAATTAAATTTTATATCTTTGCAGTTTGTAAGATATTATTATTTCTAATATAAAATTTTTATTATGGTTTATTCACATGAAGTAGAAAACATGTGTGTTGTAAAAAAAGGTCCTAACCACGGACCTGCCCCAATACCTGAAGAGGGTAAATGGGTAAAGGCTAAAGAGATTAAGGACATCTCTGGCTTGACACACGGTATTGGTTGGTGCGCTCCTGAGCAGGGTGCATGTAAATTAACTCTTAATGTAAAGGAAGGTGTTATCCAAGAGGCTCTTGTAGAGACTATTGGTTGCTCAGGTATGACACACTCTGCCGCTATGGCATCTGAGATTCTTCCTGGAAAGACTCTTCTTGAGGCTCTTAACACAGACCTTGTTTGCGATGCCATCAACACCGCAATGCGTGAGCTATTCCTTCAGATAGTTTACGGACGTACACAGTCTGCATTCTCAGAGGGTGGTCTTACAGTTGGTGCAGGTCTTGAAGACCTTGGTAAAGGTTTCATAAGCCAGACAGGTACACTTTACAGCACTAAACTTAAAGGTCCACGTTACTTGCAGCTTACAGAAGGTTACATTACCAAGATGTTCCTTGATGCTGACGATGAGGTTTGCGGTTATGAGTTTGTACACCTTGGCAAATTTATGGATGCCATTAAGAAAGGTGTTCCCGCCGATGAGGCTCTTAAGAGCGTAACCGGTACTTACGGACGTACTAAGAAAGAGCAAGGTGCAGTTAAATCTATTGACCCACGTAAAGAATAAGGAGGACAAAGCCATGATTAGAGAAGTAAAATTTGAAAGTCAGGACCGCCGTGAGAAACAGATTCTTGCAGCGCTCAAAGAGAACGGAATCAATAGTATAGAAGAGGCAAATGAAATTTGTGAAAAAGCAGGACTTGACCCTTACAAGACTTGTGAGGAGACACAGATGATTTGCTTTGAGAACGCCAAATGGGCTTACGTAGTAGGTTCAGCCATAGCACTTAAGAAAGGTTGCAAGAATGCCGCCGATGCTGCAGAAGCAATAGGTATAGGACTACAGGCATTCTGTATTCCTGGTTCAGTTGCTGATGACCGTAAAGTAGGTCTTGGACACGGTAACCTTGCAGCACGTCTGCTACGTGAAGAGACACAGTGTTTTGCATTCCTTGCAGGTCATGAGTCATTTGCAGCCGCAGAGGGTGCCATCAAGATAGCAGAAATGGCTAACAAGGTTAGAAAGAACCCATTGCGTTGCATTCTTAACGGACTTGGAAAAGATGCCGCTATGATTATTAGCCGTATAAACGGTTTCACATACGTACAAACAGAGTTTGATTACTTTACAGGCAAACTTAATGTAATTAAGGAGAAAGCCTATAGCGATGGTCCACGTGCCAAAGTTAAATGCTATGGTGCAGACGATGTTCGTGAAGGTGTTGCCATTCTTTGGAAAGAGAATGTTGATGTTTCCATAACAGGTAACTCAACCAACCCTACACGTTTCCAACACCCTGTAGCAGGCACATACAAGAAAGAGCGCATACTTGCAGGTAAGCCTTACTTCTCAGTTGCCTCAGGTGGTGGTACAGGACGTACATTGCACCCGGATAATATGGCTGCAGGTCCTGCATCTTACGGTATGACCGATACTCTTGGTCGTATGCACTCCGATGCCCAATTTGCCGGTTCTTCATCAGTTCCTGCTCACGTAGAGATGATGGGATTCCTTGGCATAGGCAACAACCCAATGGTAGGTTGTACAGTGGCATGTGCTGTAAATGTAGCCCTTGCACTGAGCAAGTAAGCACTAAAATTATTGACAGAATTATGGCAAAATTCACTAACATACCGCATTCTGCAAATGTTACCAGGTCGGCAGATATGGACTATCGTTATGTGCATTTTGCCGTAATGGCAATTGAATCTGGAGCCCAGAAGATGAATATCTCAGGCAAACAGATGCATGACCGTTTGCAAAAGCAGGATTTAATACATCGTCGCCTCTTTGGTCGTTACGAGGAGTTGCATAGCCAGTCCCTACAGTATGTAACGGATGATATAGTGGAAACACTTCAAAATTGGGAGGCTGCACAATGAGAATATATCATGGTTCAAACATGATGGTAGATGCTCCCAAAACTGATTTTGGTCGCAAAAACCTAGATTTCGGCTGTGGTTTCTATGTCACTAAATTGGAGAATCAGGCTTCCAAGTGGGCTTTTGCTGTCGCCGAACGTAAAGGACCAAACTCTCCTGCTTTCCTTAATGAGTATGAATTTGATTACGAAGCCGCAGTAAGTCAGTTTCACATATTGCACTTTGAGTCCTATAATCTGGACTGGTTGGAATATGTAGTTGCATGCCGTAGGGGAGAATCTGTATGGAAAGACTACGATATGATTGAAGGTGGTATTGCTAATGATAATGTAATTGATACTGTAGAGGATTATGAGAATGGACGTATAACAGCAGAACAAGCACTTGACCAATTACGGTTTAAAAAGCCGAATCATCAGATTTGTATTACTAACCAGTATGTTATTAATCTGTGTTTACAATTTGTAAAACATAGAGTTTTGGAGGAAAAGGTATGAGAGATGCTGTTAAATGGCGCAAACAGAGCCGATTGATTATGATGTTGGCAGAATGGAAAGATATTAATCCGGAAGCGGCATTGGATTTGTTTTATACAACCAACACCTACCATCTCCTCTGTAATCCTGCAACTGGTCTTGAACTGATGTCTGATGCATATATCTTTGCTGACTTGCAGAAGGAGTTAAATGGGATAAAATAAGTCACACCGTGGGATACTACCAATATGGAGTGTCGTATCGGGCGGTGGCAGCAGGTGAAAATCCTGCAAAGACATATTAAAGGCGTTTATTGACGCTCTGTTCTGGCTTTCAGAAATCTCGCAAAATTTGTGTAAGAATCAGGACTTAGCAGCGATGAATGTTTACGGGGTATGTAGCACCCTGCACTACAATATATTACCACATGTACAAACGTGTGTAATTTGTTGGATACATAGTGCAGCTATACATATTCGGCGTGGACTTCGCGTTGTCGGTTCTATTCTTACGGGCAATGCGAGAGCCTCTGAAAGCGTGGACTGACAACAAGTGAGTTCCACGCTTTTCTTATGTCCACATACTGATGTGATAAATGCCAAACAAAGCCTAAAATTATATCATCGAACATTACATATGATCTCTATAATTGAAAATAATCCATATCGTATACTTGGATCATATTCTGATTCCAAACTGATGGATATTATTGCAAATGCAAATAAAATCAAGGCATTTGCCAAAGTAGGTCGCACTCTACCATTTGAGACAGACAATATTCTTGGATTTACCTCATTACCAGTAAGAACTGTTGAATCCGTTGATGCTGCTTTAGCTCTTATTCAGTCAGATGAAGACAAATCCAAATACTCTATTTTTTGGTTTAATAAGAGTGGCATTGACTTCGGCACCACAGATTTGATAAATGAAAACATCAAATCTGCAGGGGCTAAATTCATGTCTGCGATAGAGTCCAATGACATAGCATCTATTCAGGATGTTATTGGCGACAAAGCCAAAAGTATTTCTTCATCTAAACTTTTGAGCTGCTATATTGATGTCATGAATGAAAATGGATATTCAGAAGAGGCTATCGCTGGATGTCTTGATACAGCTACATCAGAACAACACATTTCTATTATCTCCGCACTGCATAAAAGTGGAATTTTAGATGAACTGAAGAAAAAAACAGTTTCCATATCGGATATTTCTGTTGATAAAACTCCATCTAATATAACTTTGATAAATCGAATCATTAATGATGTAAATCAATTAATTGTTGGCAAAAACATTTCTAGCGATATTGCATTGTCAGGAGCATATGATCAATTCTGCAAATTAGTACGTTCAAAAGTAATATCTATATCTAATAATGCTTCTGACAACATAGGTAAAACAGAGAAGACGGCATTCGTTGCTCTATTAAAATCCTGTCTCGAAACACTTAAATCTATCGATACATCATATGCCTCTACAAGAACAGCCTCAAAATTTAAGGAAGACATAGATACAATATCAAAGAGCATTAATGATGTTGATGAAACATATCTTCTTGTCATTGCTTCTAATGAAGAAATATGCTGGTTCTGTGGGGGAAAAGCAAGTGATTCATTTGAGAAAAAATATGAGAGAAGTAAAGAATATCCTATCGGTTACAATACTAAAAGAGTCATAACATATACAAAATCAGCAAAATTTTATGTCTGTAAAAAATGTATGAGATACCATAATTTAGAATCCCTGTTTATAGTGATTGGAGTAATTCTCTTCTTTGTTGCAGAATTATTATTGATAAAATGCTTTAACGATGATTGGGGTGACGCAATTGGGATCACTTTCATAATTCAATTTTTTTTATGGGCAATTACTATTTATGGAGGGAAAGCACTCGGTGTATATATTCATTCAATCGCTTGGAGTAAATCCCATATTAGAAAAGAATCAGATCATCCAATAGTAAAACGAATTAAAAGTGAAGGTTTTAGTTAATATGAAAAAAACATTATTTTTAATATTTACACTCATATCATCATGGAATGTTTGTGCTTTACCTGTTGATTCAATCGGTATAATTGAGTCAGAAATAGCTACGCTTAGAAAAGAGAACGCTACACTGGCATCTAAAATCTCTATTTTAGAATCCCAAATTATTTCGACAAATAACGAGTTGAATTCTTCTAAGGTTAAAATAAACTTAAGAGTGGATTCAGTTAAAGTATTTACAGCTATCAATTCTGCAAATATTAAACAGACAGCAGATGAGCTGGGAGTTGAAATTAAGAACCAAAGTAAAGAACTCACTTCGTCTATTTCGAATGTTAACAGTACATTAGGAAATAGAATTGTTTGGATTATTACATCAATCGCAATTCTTCTAATAATTGTAATTGCTTATATTATTTTAGCAAGAAAAAAGTCCAACAGTACAGATAATAGTATTAAACTTCTTAAAGATGCACAAAAGAACCTTGAAGCACAATCAATAAAGTTAGATAACCAACTTATTGATATTTTAGAGAAGAAAATGAAAGCAGAGTCAGAATCTAAACCTTCTGACGCTGAACCTGACCATTCTCTTCCTCTTAAAGTAGCCGATGAAATTGTACGCATTCAAAATAACATTGATAGAATGGATCCTTCTGATAAGAACGTTACGCGTCTTAACAAGGCTTTGGATCGAATGAAAACAAGCTTTACTGCATATGGTTACGAAATTGTAGATATGCGTGGCCAAGAATATACAGATAATATGCCTTTTGAGGTTCGTTTCATCCCGGATAATGAAATAGAAGAGGGCAAAAGAATTATTTCTGGAATGGATAGACTTATGGTCCGTTATAATGGAAAAATGATTCAGGCTCCTATACTTGCAGTAAGACAAAATGTATAATAAAAAAACAAAGAAATATGGCCAGATTAAAAATTGATTACGGCATTGACTTGGGTACCACCAACTCGGCTATTGCCAGAATGGAAAATGGTGAGTCTGTCATCAAAAGTAATAACCTTGGTGACACCACACCTTCTTGTGTTTATTTTTCAATGAACAAGAAGGGAGTAAGGACTATTAAAGTTGGACAGAATGCAAAAGCATTGATGTTCTCTGATGAGATGAAGAATCTGTCTCAGGACTCTTCTTCTCAATCTAATGGATTCATTGAATTCAAAAGAGCAATGGGAACTGACATGACTTATTCTTCACCTAATATGGATAAAGCTTCATATACTCCTGAAGAACTTTCTGCAGAAGTATTGAAGATACTTAAAACTTACATTACAGATGAAAATGTACATGACATCGTGGTAACAGTACCTGCTCGCTTCTCTGTAAAAGAAAAGGCTGCTACTGTAAGAGCAGCAAAACTTGCAGGCTTCAAGCACTGTGATTTGTTGCAAGAACCTGTTGCTGCAGCATGGGCTTATGGCATGTCTTCAAAGCAGAAAGATGCAATATGGATGGTATTCGATTTTGGAGGCGGTACATTTGATGCAGCTCTTCTTCGTGTAGAAGACGGTATTATACAGACGTTCGATACCGCTGGTGACAACAACCTGGGAGGTAAAGATTTGGATGAGGATGTTATAAATAAGATTCTTCTTCCATATCTCGATGATAATTATTGTCTAGATTCTTTCCACTCAACGCCTTGGAAAATGAAGGCTCTTAAGGATGCTATCAAACCTATCGCAGAACAAATTCGAATTGAGCTCTCTGTTAGCGAAAGCCTTGATTACTATTCTGGAGACCTAAATGTGGATTTAACTACTGATGACAATGGTGAGGAAATAGAAATTGAACTAACTGTCACACGTAGCCAATTGGAATCTGCTATCAAAGACAACTACCAGAAAGCTGTCAATATTGCTAAAGAACTTATGAAGAAGAACAATATCACAGCTGCCAATCTTACATCCTTGATACTTGTAGGTGGTCCTACCTGCTCACCTATCGTTCGCGATATGTTGAAGAACCAAGTATCTCCTAATGTAAGAACAGATATCAATCCTATGACTTGTGTTGCACGTGGTGCTGCACTGTATGCATCTACAATAGATACTGGTGGCGAAGATGGGATTATCATCGAAGACTCAGAGACAGAACAAATTGTTCGCCTTGACATTGCGTTCGAATCAACATCTGTAAATCCTATCGAATATATCCCTGTAACATTGAATAAAGCCGCCACAGGTGATTGGTGTCCAGATAAAGTTTGGGTTCAGATTATTAGAGGCGAGAATGAACGAGACTCAGGCAAAATTGAGGTTGATACTAATGGAAATATCTTTGAGGCAGAATTAGAACCTGACCGTACAAATCATTTTGCTATTAAGGTTTATGATGCAAACGGAAATATACTGAAATCATTCCCAAACGAGTTTACTATTATTAGTGGTATTCGTGTGGGTGGTGCAAATATTCCTCGTGACCTCGGTATCAGCACATGGAGTGACGAAAAGGAAGAGGCTGTTTTCACACCTCTCATCGGTCTAGAAAAGAATAAGACTTATCCTGCTAAAGGAATTCTGAAGAAAAATTTAAGAACAACCAAGCAACTCCGTCCTGGTATGGGTTCTGACATTATGAAAGTTCCTGTTTATGAAGCAGAAGAGAATAGCGACGGTAAACCTATTATTCTTTTTGAATATATAGGTGACATTGTCTTTACTGGCGATATGGTAGACAGACTTATTCCAGAGAACACCGAGGTGTCAATCACTGTAAGTGCAGACCGTTCATCAATGATGAAGATGGATGCTTATTTCCCAGCTTACGACATTACCATTAGTAAAGATCTTCAGGTAGCTTCTATGTCTCTTGAAGAAACTACACAGACTATTGAAAAGGATTTGTCTATTGCTAATGATAAATTGAAGAAAATTAGTGGAGACGGTGCAAATGTTTCTAGTCTTCAAGAGGAATTAAATAAACTTCGCACGCAGAAATCAACAAGCGATGACAAGAAGAAAACTCTTGGTAATATCCAGGAACTTCTCAGAAAGATTGTTGCAGAAGAGGAAAAAACAGAGGTTCCTCGTCTTATTAACGAACTCAAAGACTGGTTCCAGAAGACGGAAAAGGCAAATTCAGATCTTGGCGACTCAAAAACCAGTACACAGCTTATTGAATTGAAGAAATCTGTTGAAGCCGCAATTTTATCAAAGAATCCTGATACAATAAAACTCATGACAGAGAATGTCAAAGATTTATATTTCTCATTGACACTTATTTATATCTGCATGGGTATGATTCAAAATTATAACGACAAGTACAACTCATTGCAATGGAGAGATAGATTCCGTGCAAGACAACTACTTGATCGTGGTCTTGCAGCAATAAGCAATAACCCAAGAGTAGAAGAACTATTGCCTATTGCTCGTGAACTGATAAATTTGCTTCCTGATGACGAAAAGGGTAACATTCCAGATGGTCTCCTAAGAGTATAATTTATATGTTATTAGACAAAAATACAAACTTCCAAGGCTATATGGTTTCTGGCTTGATAAAAGTTGGGGACTATGCAAAGTCTTATCGTGCCAAGGATTCTACTGGGAAAAACTATTTCCTTAAGATAGTAGATTTTAGCAAAATCCATCCTTCACAACTTGATTCAGAAGGTCATTTAGTCGAAGAGTATATATCAAAAAATGCTAATCATAAGAACATCTGCGTATTTAAAGAATCAGGAAGTGTTTTTATAGACAATATACAATATGCATATATAGTTTATGAGTATATTGTAGGAGAGACTCTTACGGAAAAAGTTACAAGAACACAAAGATGTTCTGTCTATGATTGCAAAAGATATACTCTTGATATACTCGAAGGCCTTAAATATTTGCATTCGCAAGAGATTCCAATCATCCACAACGAGGTTACCATACAAAATACAATGTTAAACCTCTCTGCTGAACCGGATTTTGCGATGCTTGTTGATTTCGGTCATGCAAGAATGCTGAAGAGTGGTATGAGGCTCGCTCGGTGGGATGACCTCAATCCTTTCTATCTTGCACCAGAAAGATTCAATGGCATCTGTTCTGTTTCTACAGACCTTTACGCAGTTGGAGTATATATGCATCATTTGTTATTTGGGCGTACACCATGGTACTTTGATACATCTAGATATGAAACCGAAGAGGAAGTTGTCAATGAGATTTTGATCAGAAAAAAGCAACCTTTCAAAATCCCAGATACTAATGGTTTCTTTGAATATGATGAACAACTTACAAACATCATGCTTAGAGCAACCAGTCCCAATGTGAATGAAAGGTTCCAAACTGCGGCAGAATTCATAAATGCAATCAAAGGAGAAATTGAAGTTCTTCGTCCTGCATCTTCAATTAAAAATTCTACTGTTAAGACAGGGAAAAACATAAAAAGAGGTAATGGTTTCAAGGATGTTGCAGGAATGCACGAATTGAAAGAGCAACTTCAATCTGATGTAATTGATATTATCAATCATCCAGATCAAGCAAAGGCTCTTGGTCTTTCTATGCCAAATGGCCTCCTTTTCTATGGTCCTCCAGGTTGTGGCAAGACATATTTTGCGGAAAAGTTTGCTGAAGAGGCAGGAATGAATTACATCTATGTTAAATGTTCGGATGTCGCTTCGCCATATATCCATGGTGGTCAACAGAAAATTGCGTCACTGTTCGATGAAGCAAGAGATAAAGCACCATCAATCATTTTCCTTGATGAAATTGATGCGATGATAAAAGACCGCAGTAAACATAGCAACGTTAGCGAAGCTGGTGAGGTAAATGAATTCCTGACTCAATTAAATAATTGTGGTAAAGATGGTATCATAGTAATTGGAGCGACCAATAAGCCTTTTGAGTTAGATGAAGCAGCTCTTCGCTCAGGACGTCTTGAACTTAAATACTATATTCCTCAGCCTGACCTTGATACTAGAAAGAAGATTTTTGAAATCAACCTTTCCAAAAGAAAAACTGAGATAGGAATTGACTATGAAAAATTAGCGTCAATGACAGAAAACTATGTTTCTGCTGATATACAGCTTATCATTGATCAAGCAGCTCGTCGTACATTCAAAAATAAAGAAAGCCATATAACTATGGAAGTTCTTTGTGAAACGATAAAAGTAACTAAACCGACTGTCACTCTGGAGCAAATAAAGAAGCACGAAGCTATCAGAGATGCATTTATGAGCGACGGCAAACAAAATTCACGTCCTAAAATTGGATTTATATAAAAATGAATATTATACAAAGCAATCCGTATCGTGTTCTTGGAATTTACACTAATGCTCCAAAAAAAGATATTATATGGGCTGAGAACAAAATCAAAGCACATGTAAAAATCGGAAGATTAATAAGCTTTAAAACTGATTTCGTTTCTCTTTTAGGAGAGGTAGAGCGAACAGAAGAATCTTTGGCAAGTGCAATATCAAAACTAACTCTTGCCAAAGACAAGATACTTTATGCTTTGTTCTGGTTTATAAATGAAAATGCTTTTGACGAAGTTGCATTCAATCATCTTGCATCAGGCAATATTGATTCCGCTATTGAAATTCTCCGCAAAAAAAGTACAGCATCTTCATTTATAAACCTTTCCGTTTGTAGCTTAATACAACGTCACTGGGCGATTGCTCTGTATTATTACTCTCAATTCATTGAGAATAATAGTTATACAGAATTTGTAGAAATTATTGCTGGTGATGATTGTATTATTTCAAAAGAAGAAATAATTAACATTATTATAGATGCATTAGAAACTTATTATCCAAAGGTAAATTGGTTATTTTTTACCAGAACGAAAACAATAAATATTGGCAATAAAACCATTGAGTTAGGAAAATCCCTCTCTGACTCGCAATTAGTGAAGATTTTGCGTAATAAATATGTAGAAAATACTTGCAACAAGATTAACTCAAAACTATCAGAAGCAGACAAGGCAAACCGAAAAGTTTCCTCGGATTACATGTCATCTGCTAAAATATTATCTCTTCTATCCTCTGAGTTTAAAATTCTCCGATCTGTTATGGAAAAGTCAGACATTAGGTATACATCTTTATCTGACAAAGTTGCTAAGACATTAAACAGTCTATGCATCGGATACTATAATAATTCATCAGACTTCAGAAAAGCAAGAGTCATATACCCTTTTGTAAAAGATGCTCTTGCTTTTGCTTGTAGTGATGACGTTATTTCTATATGTCAGGAGAGTATAGACTTTATTACAAAAAAGATAGAAGAGCTCCCGCCAGAAGCAATAGAGAAAGAATGTCAAGAAATTGATAATCAACTCTCTAATTATATGGATAGAGGTAACACATCGATGCTACTTAGTTGTATTACATCCTGTCAGAATACTCTCAACATCATTAAAAACAAAGTTGGAGAATCTAATAAAGAATATATTAAACAGTCATCACTTGTCGTTCATTTCGCAATAAATCGACTCGTTGACGAAGTAAATAATAAACAAAAAGCATATAATGATGCGCCAGAATTTCTTGATACAATTGAACTTAACGCATACAAGGAATGTTTAAAATGGGCAAAGCCAATTATGGAAAATTTGGCAAGTTTTGCAAAAGACGAGCAATGCAAACAGAGATTCGCAGAAAATAACAACACTCTAACATCACTTTATAATAGACATTGTGCCGTTAGACCAACTCCACGACCTGCTGTAACACCACGTCCTGTTTCTCGCCCTGTGTCTCGTCCCGTGTCAACTCCTCGTCCTGCGTATAATCCACAAAAAAATAACAACTCCAATAGCGATTACTCTATCGATCCCTATATTGGTTGTATTATATGGGTTATTATTGCAGCAGTAATATTTGTAATATTCATTATTGCAGTTAACCGTGGCTCATCTTCTTCGTCCTCATCGTCTTCAAGTTATAGCGATTACGATACTATTGCTGTTGATACCGTGGTCGAAAATAGTTATAATAACGATGATTATAATGATTACGAAAGTTCATCTTCTTACGAGATCGTCAAATCACAAGATGAAATTTGGCTTGAACAGTATCGGAATAATTCTTTGAAAACTGGTGCTACTCCGTATAAGTCTTCTTATGGAGGAAATTCAAATTCAGGTAATGCGAGATTAAAAATAACAGCTCCTGCAATATGTGATATACTTGTGATTGTAAAACGAGGTGGCAGTGTCGTAAAACACGCTTATATATGTGCAAATCAAACATATTCATTTTCTTTAAGTGCTGGGACTTATCAACCATTTTTTGTATTTGGAAATAGTTGGTGTCCTGAAAAAGTGGCTCCAAATGGAGATCTTGGATATTTTCTTGAAGATGTTTCAATCAGCAAGGATTATCCACAGGAAATCGATGAATATCAAGAACTCTCATATACACTACAAGCAGTTAAAAATGGTAATTTTCATACAACATCAAGTAATGCAAATGAAGCTTTTTAAAGAATTATGGAAAAATTTAATTATACTTTTTTTCAAAAAATTACTAACTTTGCGTTCTAAAGCATTGCAAGGAAAAATCCTTGCTTTTTGAATTAATTACCAACTAATTTTTGCAACATTACCCTATTTTATGTAATTGCACGAAAGATTGCACGAAAGAAACAACTGATAGACAGTATCTTATCATTGATTTATTAGGCTTAAGTGCAACTATGATGACATCTGAAATTGCACGAAAAGCATCTATAAGTGAACGAAATAAAAGTGCAAGCATTCCTAAATAACCTAAAAATACTATTTATATGAAAAAACTATTACTTGCCCTATGCTTGATTACAAGTATGGCATTGAACGCACAGACGTTCTCCACATTTGACTCCCGTACCGATTTCCGTGATGAGTCTATCTATTTTGTAATGACCACCCGATTCTTTGACGGCGATAAGACAAACAACGTACACTGCTGGGACGGACACAATGAGGGTGATCCAGAGTGGCGTGGTGATTTTAAAGGTCTTATTGAAAAAATGGACTACATTAAGGCATTGGGATTCACTGCCATTTGGGTTACTCCTATTGTAGAGAATGCCAGCGGAATGGACTACCACGGCTATCACGCATCAGACTTTTCAAAAGTTGACCACCGCTACGAATCTCAAGGCGTTGGTTTTAAAGAGGTTGTAGATGCCGCACACGCACGTGGTATGAAGATTATTCTTGACATTGTAATTAACCACACAGGTAACTTTGGCGAGGCAACCCTATGCCCTATGTTCAAACGTGACTGGACAAAAGACCAGTCAAGTGCTGAGGAGTGTATGGTACGCATACCCAAAAGTGAGGGCGGTGTGCTTCCAAACAATTATGAGTCATTAGACCCAGGCAAACAATATGCCGCACGTCTTTCAAAGATGAAAAATTCAAATGATGAGAAGGGGCAAAAAAAGAACTATGACTCACACAACTATTGGCATCACTTCGCTAACTTCAACTGGGACGACCCTACACGTTGGTTCGCTCAAATTGCCGGTGACTGCGTTGACCTTAACACAGAGAACCCTGCCGTATCACAATATCTTGTAAACTGCTACAACCAATTCATTCAAATGGGTGTTGACGGGTTCCGTATAGATACATCGGGGCATATCGCTCGTCTTGCATTCAACAAGAACTTTATTCCTCAATTCACACAACTTGGTGCTGATGCCTTTAACAAACGTGGTTCCGCCGCAAGCAAATTCTTTATGTTTGGAGAGGTTTGTGCCCGTTATAACAGCGATATCTGCTATCGCCAGCACGACAATCTCTCTCCATTCTACTACACTTGGGCAGAGAGCAAGAACTATGCGTGGGATTCAAACCCTGACTCTTGGAACACCATAGTGGCTATGGAGGGTGATGAGTGCAAGACCCACACAAACCATAAATCCGCTTGGGCACAGGGTGACGATGACTTCGGATATTTCCAAGGACCTAAATCTCAGAATGCTTTTCTTAACGGTAACGCATATCACGCACCAGATTACTCTAAGGCAAGTGGTTTGAATGTAATTGACTTCCCTATGCACTGGACATTCAAATCTGCTGAAGGAGCGTTTAATATGGGTCGTCCAGACCAAGACCAATACTACAACGATGCCACATTCAACGTTGTATATGTTGATTCCCACGACTACGGACCCGATGAGGACACCCGTTTTGACGGCACTGAGGATACTTGGGCTGAGAATATGGACTTAATGTTCACATATCGTGGAATACCTTGTATATATTATGGTTCAGAAGTTCAGTTCCAAAAAGGTAAAATCTGTGACAAAGGTACCCTTGAGCCACTTATTAACACAGGTAGAGCCTACTTTGGCGGCTATATGAAAGGTAATGTAACTGCTTCAAACTTTGGAGAATACACGGTACAAGCAGGAACTAACGCAGAGGCATCACTTTCACAACATTTGTCTCAGCACCTTATGCGTCTGAATAAGATTCGTCAAGCGATTCCCGCTCTACGTAAAGGACAATACTCTGTAACAGGCTGTAACAGAAACGGTGCTGTCGCCGCATTCAAACGCCGTTACACAGACAGCACTGTAGATTCATACGTACTTGTGGCAATATCGGGAGGCGCCAACTTCACAGGCATTGAGAACGGAACATATATAGACGCAATTACAGGCGATACAAAAACCGTTTCTAACGGAACACTCTCCGTATCCTTCTCAGGTAAAGGCAATATGCGCGTATATGTACTTTCAACAGCCAAGACGCAGGTTCCTGGTAAAGTTGGCAACGACACCTATTTCCTTGGAGCATCTCAAAAAGGTGGCGTAACACCTAAGAAATGGGACGGCACAGAGATGGAACTTGAAGATGACCCAACCCCTCCGGGACCTGTAACAGAGCCCTGTCTGACAACGGCAGATGAGATGGCGGTATTCTTTACCAAACCAGATGATTGGGGTAAGAGCATAAAAGTGCATATCTGGGGCGGCACAAAGGGAACAAATTGGCCCGGGCTTTCAGCCACAAGCCTTGGTAATGGTGTTTACAAGTTCACAGTTCCAGCGGAATATGGCACACCTAAACAGATTATATGGAATGACGGTAGCAAACAAACCAGTGATTTGAATTACAAGAACCACTATATGTATAACAGCAGTGGTCCTACAAGTACCGTAATTACAAATATATGCCCTATTACTGGTGCTGAAGATGTTTATGAAGACGCGGAGCAGGAAACTGTAAACAACGCACCTGAAGACAACTTGTATCATGACTTGCTTGGCCGCACATACGAGTATCCGGTACATCCAGGTATATATATGCATAATGGTCAAAAGTACCTGCATTTCGGCTGGTAACACTACCACGTTATAATTTTCTATAAAATAAGAATGCAACTTGTCCCACAAAATGAGACAAGTTGCGTTTATCTTTGCACCTGTTATCGGTTTTGGGCATCATAGTTACAGAAACAAATTTACAACTTTTTTCCAATAAAATCAAGTGGTTTTGTACCTTTTTGCCGTAAGTGTAGATGTTTTTATAAAAAAAGTTCTGCAAAGTTTGGCAATATCAGCAAATTACACTACTTTTGCAGTCCTAAAATTTTTAAATATGAAAAAGACTTTACTATTTATCGCTACAAGTGTTGCATTTGCAACCACTGCTATGGCAGCCAGTTTGAACATCGGCGTTGAAGCCGGTTATGATTTTGCTGATGTAATGACATCATCAAGTGTACAGACCAACCTTGCTATAAACAACTCATCAACTGGGTTATTATCTTATTACACAGAACAATACAGAATAGGAAAAATAGCTGGCACATACGATGCTATATTGGTTGGCGGCGTTCCTAAATCAGGTTACATACAAGAGTCTCGTACAAATGTAGGCAGAATACCGTCATTACACGGTTTCCATGTAGGACCTACTTTTAACTGGACATTCTCTGACAAAATGGGATTAGGCTTGAGATTTGGCATTAACTATCACTATTTAAGAACAAACGGTCATGTGTTTGACAGTACAGGAAGCAGGTCATTAGTTAATAACAAAAATATATTTTCAGGATACAACACCACATCACACTCTTTGAATATTCCTATCCGTTTGTCATACACTTGGGAATTGCCACAGGATTGGAACATTTGGGTAATGGTTGGTCCAAAATTTGACATAAACCTTTCTTGCACTGAATCATTTGATGTGAACATTGATGGTAATTGGCACTCATACCGCATGGACTATTTGTCAGGTAAATGCTATGCTGACGGCAACCTTATACCTTGGGAGGAACCTGCTGGTGTTTCAGCTGACAGAAGAGAGAGGTATCATAAATTTAATCCATTTTCACTATATTGGGGACTTGGATTTGGTTTTGGATACAAAGACTTCAGCTTTTCAGTACTATATGACTTTGGCTGCACTAACAGATACTATCTTGGTTCAGAAACATATCAGAAAGCAACTGCATTTGACCCTGTAACAGGAGAAATGTTGGAGGATCTTGCCGTTGAAACAACTAAATACAAACAAAAAATGCTTGACAATGAATTAGTGGTTTCAATAGCATACACATTCCCTATTATAAAAAAGAGCGTAAAGATGACCGGTAAACGCAAGGGTGAATTAACAAAACACAGAATTGCTGCAAATGCTGAGAAAGAGGCAGAAGTTAAAGCCATCATTAATAAGTACTGCAAATAATTTTGTACGCCACGCTTTGGCGACTATAAATAATGTCTAACAACTAATTAAAAAAATTTAATTTATTATGGCAAAAAGAACATTTAAAGGGCAGGGCAATGAAGATTTTGATTGGTCTGCATTTGAGAACGGCTCAGTTGAGTCTTCCATGAGTAAGGAAGAGCAACAGAAAGCCTATGACAAAACCCTAAACCAAATCAAGACAGATGAAGTTGTAGAGGGTACAGTAATTTCTATTAACAAACGTGAAGTAGTTGTAAACATTGGCTACAAGTCAGACGGTATTGTTTCTATGAACGAGTTCCGTTACAACCCAGATTTGAAGGTTGGTGACAAGGTAGAGGTTTACATTGAATCACAAGAAGACAAAAAAGGACAATTATTACTTTCTCATAAGAAGGCCGTCAACTCTCGCTCTTGGGATAGAGTTAATGCCGCACTTGAGAATGACGAAATAGTTAAAGGTTACATTAAGAGCCGTACAAAGGGCGGTATGATTGTTGAAGTTCTTGGCGTTGAGGCATTCCTTCCTGGCTCTCAGATAGATGTTAAGCCTATCAGAGATTATGAAGTGTTTGTTGGAAAGACTATGGACTTCAAAGTTGTTAAAATCAACAATGAGTTTAAGAATGTAGTTGTTTCTCACAAGGCACTTATTGAGGCTGAACTTGAGCAACAGAAGAAAGAGATTATCAGCAAACTTGAAAAAGGTCAGATTCTTGAAGGTACCGTTAAGGGCATAGAGCCATACGGTTGTTTCATTGACCTTGGCGGTGTTGATGGTCTTATTCATATAACAGACCTATCTTGGGGTAGAGTAAATCACCCATCTGAGATACTTACACTTGACCAAAAGATTAATGTTGTTATCCTTGACTTCAATGAGGAGAAGACACGTATTGCTCTTGGCCTTAAACAACTTACACCTCAACCATGGGAGGCTCTTGACCCTAACCTTAATGTTGGCGACAAGGTTTCAGGTAAGGTGGTTGTAGTTGCTGACTATGGTGCATTTGTTGAAATTGCTCCAGGTGTTGAGGGTCTTATCCATGTTTCTGAAATGAGTTGGTCACAGCACCTGCGTTCTGCTCAGGAATTTGTTAAGGTTGGCGATACTATTGAGGCTCAAATTCTTACACTTGACCGTGATGAGCGCAAGATGTCTCTTGGTATTAAGCAACTTAAACAAGACCCATGGATTAACATAGATGAGAAATATGCAGTAGGCAGCAAGCATACTGCTAAGGTTCGCAACTTCACTAACTTTGGTGTATTTGTAGAACTAGAAGAGGGTGTTGATGGTCTTATCCACATTTCTGACCTGTCATGGACAAAGAAGGTTAAACATCCTTCAGAGTTTACAACACTTGATGCAGACATTGATATCATAGTTCTTGAAATAGATAAGGAGAACAGACGATTGAGCCTTGGTCACAAACAACTTGAGGACAACCCATGGAGTATATATGAAACAACATACGCTGTTGACTCTATACATCAGGGTAAGATAGTTGATATGAAGGACAACGGAGCCATCATATCTCTTGAAGAGGGTCTTGAGGCATTCACAACTCCTAAGCACCTTGTAAAAGAGGACGGTTCACAAGCAAAACTTGGTGAGACTCTTGATTTCAAGGTAATTGAGTTCAACGAAGACAAAAAACGTATCTTTGTTTCTCATAGCCGTACTTTTGAAGACCTTCAAAAAGCAACCGACGCTGAAGGTGAGAAGAAGGAAGAGAAGAAGGCAAAGAAATCTTCTAAGAAAGAGAATGCTTCTCAAATGGAGAAGACTACCCTTGGCGATATAGAGGGTCTTGCTGAACTTAAGGCAGAATTGACAAAGGCTGCAGTTAAGAAAGCCGCCGCTAAGGCAGAAAAGCCGGCAGAAGAAAAGACTGCTGAGGAGAAGCCTGCTGAAGAGAAGCCTGCAAAGAAAACTACAAAGAAGGCTGCTAAGGCTGACGATGCTGAAAAGGCAGAAAAGGCTCCTGCAAAGAAGACTACAAAGAAAGCGGCAAAAGCAGAATAATTGCGGCATAGCCTCAATTAATAATAAAAAAGAAGAGTTGAAAAATTCAACTCTTCTTTTTTTTAACTATTCTTTATTCACTAAATAAACTTTCCCGTCACAGACTCCTTGCACCTCTTAAGTTCTTCCGGCGTACCATTAAACACAACGTTTCCGCCCTCTTCTCCACCACCGGGGCCAAGGTCAATAACATAGTCTGCCTGAATAATAACATCAGGGTTGTGCTCTATTACAATCAGTGTGTGACCTTTTGCCACAAGAGAGTCAAATGCTTTAAGTAGCGTTACTATATCAGATGAATGCAATCCTGTTGTAGGCTCGTCAAAAATAAACACTCTGTTCTTCTGATTCCCTGATGCCAAGATGGATGCAAGTTTCACCCTCTGGCTCTCTCCGCCTGAAAGAGTGCTTGAAGATTGTCCTAACTTTATATAACCTATACCCACATCCTGTAGGGGTTTAAGTCGCTTAACTATTCGTTGTGCAGTTGTATCGGGGTCTTCTGAAAAAAATTCAATAGCCTGATTTACAGTCATACATAGCACATCATAGATGTTTACACCCCTATACTTTACATCAAGCACTTCCTGCTTATACCTTTTGCCGTGGCAAGCCTCACACTCAAGCACCACGTCTGCCATAAACTGCATTGGAACCACTATGGATCCATCTCCCTGACACTCTTCACACCTGCCGCCAGGAGTATTGAATGAAAAATATGCGGCAGTATATCCCATTTGCTTTGCAAGTTGCTGCTCAGCAAAAAGATTTCTTATCTCATCAAAAGCCTTAAGATATATGCAAGGGTTTGAGCGTGATGACTTTCCAATAGGATTTTGGTCAACCATCTCAATGCCGTCAATAAGATTCAGGCTACCCTCTAGTGTTCCAAAACTGCCTACATGTTCAACGGCATCACCTCTGTATCGTTTGACAGCCCCGTAAAACACATCTTTTACAAGAGTTGACTTACCGCTACCGCTAACACCTGTAACCACTGTCATAACCCCAAGAGGAAACTTTACACTAAGATTCTTCAAGTTATTTTGAGTTACTCCTTTTATTTCAATATAATTACTCCATTTACGGCGAACTGTTGGAACAGGTCTCTTTATAAGTTTGTCAACATAATCTTTTGGAGAACCTTGATAAACCACCTTACCGCCAAGCCTACCCGCTCCAGGTCCTATATTTATTACGTAGTCAGCGGCAGAAATAATCTTTTCATCATGCTCAACCACCACTACTGTGTTGCCAAGTTGCTGCAAACGTCGCAACACTCCTATAAGTTGTTCAGTATTTTTTGGATGCAATCCAATACTTGGCTCATCAAGAATGTACAATGAACCCACCAAACTACTTCCAAGTGAAGTTGCAAGGTTAATACGCTGACTTTCGCCCCCTGAAAGAGTGTTTGACGCTCTACTGAGTGTCAGATACTCTAATCCTACATCAATCAGATATTTTAACCTTGATTTTATTTCAAATAGTAATTTTTCAGTTGCAACCTTCTCATAATCAGATAGTTCTATACTCTCAAAAAACTCAAACAACCGTAATACGGGCATTGCGGTAAGTTCACTTATTGATTTACCGCATATTTTAACATATTGAGCCTCACGCCTTAACCTTGTGCCTTCACAATCAGGGCAAACTGTCTTGCCTCTGTATCGGCTGAGCATAACCCTATACTGAATCTTATACTGATTCTGCTCAACAAATTTGAAGAAAGCATTAAGTCCGTAAAAATATTCATTGCCTGTCCAAAGCAACTTTTTCTGCTCCTGAGTAAGCTGATAATATGGCTTATGGATTGGGAATCCAAACTTTGAAGCATTGGCAATAAGATTCTGCTTATCCTCCCCCATCAGTTTGCCACGCCAAGGAGCAATGGCATCTTCATAAATTGATAGAGTCTTATTAGGTACAACCAAGTCCTCATCAATACCTATAATATTTCCAAATCCCTGACAAGTAGGGCAAGCACCCATAGGACTATTAAAATTGAAAAGTTGTTCTGACGGTTCCTCAAACTTTATTCCGTCTGCCTCAAAGTTCTCAGAGAACTCCTTATCACCCACATAACACACCCCACCACCTTCATAAAAGGCTGTCTCAACTGAATCTGCCATTCTATTCAGAAACGCCTGTTCTCCCGATGCAGTAAATCTCTCAACCACAAGCAATAATTTAGCGTATGGCTTTGTATTGTCAAAATCATCAATTCTAACCACTTCACCATCAACGCATACACGGCTGAACCCTAAAGTTTTAAGGACACGCAGTTTAGATGTGTCCTTTATTGGGGCCATAAGCATTGACTGCTGACCTTCAGGCATCTGTGAAATGTAGGCAAGCACATCCTTTACAGTGTGTTTTGTAACCACTTCTCCTGACACGGGAGATACGGTTTTGCCTATGCGGGCATAGAGCAGTTTCAGATAGTCATAAATCTCTGTGGAGGTGCCTACCGTTGAGCGAGGATTGCGGGTCTTAACCTTCTGCTCCACAGCAATAGCTGGCGGTAGATGCTCAATAAAGTCAACATCGGGGCGTTGTCTGTTGCCTACAAACTGTCTGGCGTATGATGAAAGGCTTTCTACGTATCGGCGTTGGCCTTCAGCATACAAGGTGTCAAAGGCAAGTGATGATTTACCACTGCCACTGACACCTGTAATTACAACAAACTTACCGGCAGGAATGTCAACATCTATGTTCTTCAGATTATTGACCCTTGCCCCTTTAATATTTATATGACTGTTGTCTATATTGATAGTGTTCTAAGAGCGTTGAACAGACGCTTGTTAATTGGTTTGTCGTCCTTTATTGCACGTGAGAAAGGAACATAGACAATTTCATCATTCATAATACCCACCATAATGTTACGCTGTCCTTCAAGCAATGCCTCAATAGCTGCAACACCCATACGGCTGGCAAGTATACGGTCTTGTGCTGACGGTGTGCCACCACGCTGAATATGCCCAAGAATAACCTCTCGTACATCATATTCAGGATGCAGTTTTCTGGCAGCCTCAGCAATTCCTTTGGCACCACCTGTAACATCGCTCTCTGCAACAAGTACTATACTACTGTTTTTGGTCTTACGGAATCCGTTACCTACAACCTCTTCCAAAACCTCTTTCTTTATCTCCTCCTCAGGAATTACAGCAGCTTCAGCACCAGCAGCAATAGCGGCGTTAAGTGCAAGAAAACCTGCATCACGTCCCATAACTTCAACAAAGAATAGACGCTCATGAGAAGATGCTGTATCACGGATACGGTCAACACACTCAATAACAGTATTAAGTGCGGTGTCATATCCAATTGTAAAGTCAGTTCCGCACAAGTCATTGTCAATTGTGCAAGGCAAACCTACAACAGGCATGTTGTATTCTTCAGCAAAAGCCTTTGCACCTGTAAAAGTACCGTCACCGCCAAGTACAACCAAAGCATCAATCTGATGCTTTACAATGGTATCATACGCTTGTTTCCTACCTTCAGGTGTAGCAAACTCAGGGCAACGTGCGGTCTTTAGAATTGTGCCGCCACGTTGAATAATGTTGCTTACATCTTGTGTTTTGAACTCCACAACCTCATCAGATATAAGACCCTTATAGCCACGATATATGGCAAAAACCTTCATACCATTGCAAATTGCGGTACGTGTGACAGCTCTTAAACCGGCATTCATTCCTGGTGCGTCACCTCCCGATGTCAGCACACCAATTGATTTAATTTGAGACATAATAAATATAATTGAAAATTGAAAATTAACTATTCTTTATTAACTTTTCACTTATTCTTTCCATCTGCCACATCGGGGTGCTGGTGGCACCGCAAATGCCTACGCTTGAAGCCCCCTCAAACCAACCCATATCTATCTGGCTCTCATTCTGAATGAAATGGCTGTTTCTGTTGACTGCATAGCATGCTTGAAACAATGCCTTTGCATTTGAACTTTTATCCCCTCCTACAAAAATAATGACATCGTGGCGTTTTGCAAAGTTCTCTATGTTCTTTTGTCTGCCTGCAACCTGACGGCATATTGTATCGTAGGCAGTAAACACCGCCCCATTTGTCATCTTTGCTTCAAGTAACGCACTCAACTGCTTAAACCCGTCAATTGGTTTTGTTGTCTGTGAAAAAAACAGAATGTCCCTACTAAAATCTATTTTTCCAATGCCATCCTCATCATTTACATCCTCCACCACTATGGCGTTGCCGTCTGTCTGCCCTACCAGCCCGTTAACCTCTGCATGACCGTTTTTTCCATAGATGACTATTTGTGCATCAACGTTTTCAAGGTACGCCCTCCTTATCTTCTGTTGTAATTTAAGAACAACGGGGCAAGTGGCGTCAATTATCTTTATGCCAAGTGCATTTGCCTCCTGATATGTTGAAGGTGGTTCTCCGTGTGCCCTAAGCAGCAACCTTTTACCTGCAACACCGCTCATGGTTGAATGTTCTATAACCTTGAGTCCGCTTTCTGAAAGTCTTTTCACCTCATCACCGTTATGGACTATATCTCCAAGACTATATAAAGGCTCTTTGTTGTTCTCCAACTCCTTTTCTGCCTTTGTTATAGCGTTTACAACCCCAAAACAAAAACCTGAATCACTGTCAATCTCAACTCTCAGTTTTGGCATACCTCAACAAATTTTTCCATAACCCATTTGTTCTGCTCATCTTTGGTCAAGTTACTGTTGTCAAGTAATATAGCATCAGGGGCTTTTCTAAGTGGGCTAACCTCACGGGTCTCATCCAAATGGTCTCGTTGCCTTATGTTTTCAAGAATATCATTGTAGTCAGCCTCCTGACCTTTTGTCTTCAGTTCATCATAACGGCGTGTGGCACGTACCGCAGCATCGGCAGTTACAAAAATCTTTAGCTCCGCATTAGGGAACACAACGGTTCCTATATCCCTGCCGTCCATAACAATACCTCCGTTCTTACCTAACTGACGCTGAAGTGACACCAGATGGCTTCTTACCTCAGGTACAGCACTTATATAACTTACACTTTGACTTACCTGCAACCCTCTTATGTCTTTTTCTACATTTTCTCCGTTAAGAATGGTTGAACCGTCTTGTGAGAATGAAACTGTAATGTTTTTCAGACTTTCTATAAGTCCTTTCTTGTCCACTATGTTCCCCTTAATGAGGTTAGTTCTAATGGCATATAAGGCAATGGCTCTGTACATGGCACCAGTATCAACGTAAATATAGCCTACACTGCGTGCTAAGGTTTTTGCCATAGTGCTTTTTCCGCATGAGGAATATCCGTCAACAGCAACTGTAATTCTTTTCATAATTTCTTACGCTCATTAAACCAGTTGATATCCATTGCCAAAGAGAAGTGTGCTGTTACAGCGGCTGTGCTGTAGAATGCCACACCAACTCCAAGTCTAAACATATAAAGTTTGGCACCTCCGCCAAATGACAATCCTGAGAGAGATAGAACCACAGGGTTTCCAAGGCTCAGTCCTCTATCAAAATTATACGACAATCCTATCCAAAACTTTTCTGACTTAGGAACAACATCCATTCCTATTATGAATTTTCTGCCAATCATATTGCCAACATTAACTTTCCCTGCGTTTTCCTCTATATTGTTGGTGGCATAATTATAATCCCATTTCTGAAGATTCTGTAATGTCAGATGGAATGCCAAAGGTGCCTTTTTAAGTTTTTTAGTGAATCCTAATGCAACATTCAGTGGCATCCATTGTGGAGCAAGCACCACATCTTTAGGTCCGGCTATTCTGCCACCAAAATTCTGTACAACCAAAGCAAGATTTATAAGTGTGGGCTCATGATGAAATGTAACGCCTATGTCAGCACCAAGAGAAAATGATGTGTAGCCTCCGTAACTATTTATTACAGGTTTAAGTGTGGCTCCTATTGAAAAATATTGGTTAAGATAGCGTGAATAGGTTACATCAAGGGCAAAGTCATTTGCATTAACCTTTCCTATGTTATTATTATACTTGTCATAACTGTCCATTTTGCCATAAAACGCCCCCTGAAAGCCAACCATAAAGGCATCCTTGTCAGAAAATTTTGTGGTATATGCAGCACTTCCATATCCGGTATGATACATGTATATGGAGTAGTTAAGGCTTACTCTGTTGGCAGCCGCCGATGTAAGCAATGACGGATTTGAGAATGCAAAATTGTGGTCTGTGCCAAGATAAGACACATTATTTCCGCCTAACGCCGCAGTATGTGCCGATACAGGAAACTCCAAAAAGGTGCTTACAGCCGTACCCATTTGCTGACAATACGCATTAGAGGCTACTGCAGTTAACAAAAACCCCAATAAAAGCACCCTGCAAAATTCTATTTCCCTTTTTAGTTTCACACCTTATTAAATAAGAGTTCAAAGTTAATAAAAAAAACCTAAGATGCACTCTTTTTAGCTGTGATTTTTGATTTTTGATTATTTATTAAAAAAAATAAGCCAAACATACAGCAATATTCAAAAATTATGATTAAATTTGCAGACAACTTGTTTAACAAGGCTAAAATATCTTAACAATAATATGGAAATTAAAAAATCACCTAAAGCCGACATTGAGAGCAGCAGAATGACGTCTGTACTCATTGGTTTGGTAGTTGCCTTAGGTATTTTGTTTGTAGCCTTTGAATGGGCTCAAAGCGAAATGAAAGTGTATGATGAGGCACTACAGGAAGCGGTTGAAGAAGACGAGGAAATGGTAGAAGTAACCTTTAGAGATGAGACACCTCCACCTCCACCACCTCCTGAACCTGAAACAGTATTGAGTGACGTCATTGATATTAAAGAGAACACTGATGATGTTCAGACAGCTGATTTCTCTACAGAAGATGACAAGGACAAACGTGTAGAGATACATGAAGTTGTTGCCGCTCCTGAAGAGGAGGATGAAGAATCCCAACCTATTCATGTAGTTGTTGAAAAGATGCCTGAATTCCCAGGCGGTGCCGATGCAATGAACCGTTGGCTTGCAAAGAACATTAAATATCCTTTGCTTGCTCAGGAAAACAACATTCAAGGTAGGGTTATATGCCAATTTGTTGTAAACACTGACGGTAAGATTGTAAACGTTGAGGTTGTACGTGGCGTAGAGGCTTCACTTGATGCAGAAGCAGTCAGAGTAATAAAATCAATGCCTGCTTGGAAACCTGGAAAACAGGGTGGTAAGAATGTTCGTGTAAAATACACTCTTCCTATCAGATTTAAGCTAAACTAATGGATTGCACATAAGTGCAAAATATAAGAAAGCCTTTCGTTGGTAGTTCTCCGAAAGGCTTTTTTGAATATAGATGGACAATATTACAACATGTGAAACAGTACAGGAGAGAGCCATTCTGGTGGGTCTTATAACCCCTACCCAAAATGAGCGTAAGGCTAAGGAGTACATTGATGAGTTGGAGTTCTTGGCAGACACAGCAGGAGCGGTTACTGTAAAGAAGTTCTTTCAGAAACTTGATTTTGCCAACAGCCGTACCTTTGTAGGTTCCGGCAAATTAGAGGAGATAAAGGCTTTTGTAAAGGATGAGGAGAACAATATAAACCTTGCCATTTTTGACGATGAACTTTCGCCTTCTCAACTCAGAAACTTGGAAACAGAGCTTCAGGTAAAGATTCTTGACCGTACAAACCTGATACTTGACATTTTTGCAAAAAGGGCACAGACAGCACATGCAAAGGCTCAGGTAGAACTTGCACAATGCAGATACATGCTTCCTCGTTTGACAAGACTTTGGACCCACCTTGACCGTCAGAGAGGTGGTATTGGAATGAGGGGACCAGGTGAAACACAGATAGAGACAGACCGTAAGATTCTTCTTAGAAAGATATCATTACTTAAGGAGGAACTTGTGCATATTGACAAGACCAAGAGCATTCAACGTAAAAACAGAGGCAAGCTTGTAAGAGTGGCGCTTGTAGGTTACACAAATGTGGGCAAATCAACAATGATGAACCTGCTTGGAAAAACTGAGGTGCTGGCAGAGAACAAGTTGTTTGCAACGCTTGACACCACTGTCCGTAAGGTTATTGTAAACAACCTGCCGTTTCTGCTGTCAGACACTGTAGGGTTCATAAGAAAACTACCCACTGACTTGGTTGAGTCATTCAAATCAACTCTTGATGAGGTGCGTGAGGCGGATGTATTGGTACACATTGTAGATATTTCACATCCATGCTTTGAGGAACAGATTGAGGTTGTTGAAAAGACATTGAGTGAACTTGATTCAAAAGAGAAGCCTGTAATAATGGTGTTCAATAAGATTGACGCCTACACTTACACCCGGAAAGATGACGATGACCTTACTGAAAAAAGCAAGGAGAACATGTCTCTCAGTGAGTTAAAGGAGACTTGGATGTCAAGACTCAAAGACAATTGCATTTTCATTTCAGCAAAAAACAAGATAAATATTGATGAATTAAAACAGTTACTCTATGACAGAGTGAAAGAGATTCATACAAAACGATTCCCATATAATGACTTTTTATTTGAATACTACGATGAGGAGACTAAGTGAACAGGAAATCAGCAGACTGGAGGCACAAGCGTGCACTTGCAGCAATTGGAGTAAAGTCAGCGTAGCTGACAAGTTCTCAACTGACTACGTTAAGCATGTCCATTTTTCAGGAGACATCTCATTAGGTGTATTTGAAAAAGAGATTGCAGCCAAAGGCGGAATCGTACGTCATAGCGGAATATTTCATGCCACACTGCATAACTGCACTGTGGGGAATAATGTATTCATAAATAAGATAAACTGCTACATTGCCAACTACAATATTGAGGATGACTGTTTTATTGAAAACACAGAATTGATTGTAACTGACGGCGTTTCATCTTTTGGTAATGGCACTGAAATATCATTGCTTAATGAAGGTGGAGGCAGAGAGATTCTTATGTGTGACCAACTTGGCTCTCAATTGGCTTACATTATGGCAATCTACCGTCACAATAACAAATGCATAGATAAAATCAGAGACATCATTTTAGACTACAGCAAAAGCATTTCCTCTTCAATTGGCAAAATTGGGAAAAAAGTAAGGATTGTAAACTGCGGACGCATTGAAAATGTACGCATCGGAGATTTTGCAACAATTGAAGAGACCAGCAACTTGTCAAACGGAAGCATAAACAGCAATGAGTCAGACCCTGTTTACATAGGACAAAATGTAATTGCAAAGAATTTCATCATATCATCAGGAAGTGTGGTTACTGACGCATCGCTTGTTGAAAACACTTTTATAGGGCAAGGCGTGCAGATAGGCAAGCACTTCTCAATTTATGACTCAGTGTATTTCAGCAACTGTCAAGGTTTCCACGGTGAGGCGTGTGCCATATTTGGAGGCCCTTACACTGTAACACATCACAAATCAAGTCTGCTTATTGCCGGCATGTTCTCATTCCTTAACGCAGGTAGCGGTTCAAACCAAAGCAACCACATGTACAAACTTGGTCCTATGCACCAAGGTATTGTGGAGAGGGGTTCAAAGACCACAAGCGATTCCTACATTCTTTGGCCTGCCAAAGTTGGTGCGTTCTCACTTGTTATGGGTCGTCATACCCAACACTCCGATACGTCAAGTCTGCCGTTCTCATACCTTATTGAAAATGACAATTCAACATACATTGTTCCAGGCGTAAACCTTAAGAGTGTAGGAACTGTCCGCGATGCTCAAAAATGGCCTAAACGTGACCGCCGCAAGGACCCTGTTAAACTTGACTGCATAAACTTCAACCTGCTCAGCCCTTACACCATTCAAAAGATGTATGCAGGCATAGACGTGCTTAACAATTTGCAACTACTTTCAGGAGAAACATCGGACACCTATTCTTATCAAAGCACAAAAATAACCAACTCTGCACTTAACAATGGGTTAAAGTATTACAATATGGCTATTGAAAAGTTCTTAGGTAACTCCCTTATCAAAAAACTTGAAGGCACCAAGTTCAAGAGCATTGCTGAAATACGCACTCAACTGAAACCGTCAACACAGGTTGGATTAGGTGAATGGGTTGACCTTTCTGGTATGATAGTTCCTAAATCAGAGGTTACAAATCTGCTTAATGACATTGAAAACGGGAAAGTAAACACAATAAATGACATTAATGAGCGTTTCAGATATATGCACTCACAATATTATAATTATGAGTGGACTTGGGCACTTGACAAACTTGAGCAAAAATTAGGCAAGCCTTATACTCAGTTTACCGTTTCTGACATTATTGCACAAGTTGAAACATGGAGAAAGAGTGTTGTTGACCTTGACAAGATGTTATATGAGGATGCCAAGAAAGAGTTTAACCTTATTGCCCGCACCGGTTTTGGCACTGACGGCGGCGATGAGGAGAAACTGAAAGACTTTGAAAACGTACGAGGCAAATTTGAAAGCAACCCGTTTGTTACTGAAGTCAAGGCTCATATAAAAAGGAAAAGTGCTCTTGGGCAAGAACTTATAGACAGAATTAAAGACATTGAATCTTGAACGGCACCATTTGTTTTAGGATAAAGAGTTTTATCAGGTATTGGCTTACAGCCAAACCAAGAGGTGGATTTGGTGTTCACTCCCCGTTTGCATATCGTTTTATCACCAATGTTTTGGAAGAGGATATGCCCTACTACGCATACAATGAGGTGGAACAGATACGTTCCATGTTGCTCAACAACAAACAGACAATAAGCGTAACTGATTACGGGACAGGACCTTCATGCAAGAAAAGGGTTTGTGACATTGCACGCAATTCACTTAAAGACAAACGGCTTTCCCAACTTATATTCAGAATAGCGGTTTTCAGCAAGGCTCAAAATATTCTGGAACTTGGAACATCACTTGGCATCACCACACTATATCTTGCAAAAAGCAATCCTAAGGCTACGGTAAAATCTCTTGAAGGATGCCCACAAACGGCAGAAGTGGCAAAAATGGTGATGAAGACGGCATCGGTGGAGAAAGCTGAAATAATAGTAGGCAACATTGACAACACCTTATCTGAAACACTTAAAACATTCAGCACATTGGACCTTGTGTTTTTTGACGCAAACCATAGAAAGGAACCTACTTTGAGCTATTTTAAGGCATGTCTGCCATACGTTACTGACAAGACCGTCTTTATTTTTGATGACATTAACCATTCACAACAAATGAGTGAGGCATGGGAAGAGATAAAGCGTAATGATTCAGTCAAGGTTACAATTGACATTTATTCAATGGGAATTGTTTTTTTCAACAAATCCCTGCAAAAAGAGGACTATAAAATTCATTTCTGACATGAAAATCTATACTAAAACCGGCGATACAGGAACAACTTCACTTATTGGTGGAAAAAGGGTGAGCAAATGTGACGGACATTTGGAGGTTTACGGCACGCTTGATGAGCTGAGCAGTTTCATTGGTTTGCTTAAAAATGAGCCGAAAATTTGCGAATGCTCATACGAACTGAACAAAATTCAACAAATTTTAACAAAAATTAACATTTGCTTTGCCTGCCCCGATTCTGAGAGTGAAAAAAAGTATGAATTTGAGCAATCTGACACTGAGTGGATAGAGAAAAAAATAGATGAAATCAGTGCGAATTTACCTCCGATTGACAAATTCCTTATACCTGGAACAAACAGTGCCAACGCATTGGCAAACATTTGCAGAACAATATGCCGCAGGGCAGAAAGAAACGCATATAAAATACAAATGTCTGAAAATCAGCAAAAAGCAACGGTATTTTTAAATCGTTTGAGCGACTATTTCTTTGTTTTGGGAAGAAAAATTGAATAATAAATTCAAAAATAACATCTTAGAGTTGTTTGATTTAAAAAAATAATTACCTTTGCACGCTGAAATAAAAAAATTTCACAAAGATAATTTTTAAATATTTTTAACATTATGTATTGGACATTGGAATTGGCATCAAAGCTTGAAGACGCACCTTGGCCAGCCACAAAAGATGAGTTGATTGACTACGCAATGCGCTCTGGAGCACCTCTGGAGGTCATTGAGAACCTTCAAGAGATAGAAGATGAGGGTGATGTTTACGAAACAATTGAGGATGTTTGGCCTGATTATCCAAGTAAGGAGGATTTCTTCTTTAATGAGGACGAATATTAAAAATTGGTTCAAAAATAGTTTATATAAATAATTTTTTATATCTTTGCAAACTGATTAATGCGTGTATTACGTTTCACATTGGCTGTTGCAGCAACGGTATTTGCTTTAAACTTAATGGGACAACAGAGCATTGAGTTCAGTCAATATACGCTTAATCTTAAAGGTTCCAACCCTGCAATGGTGGGGTCTGACGATATGATAAGTTTACTTGGCACATTCCGTTCCCAATATGCGGGATTTGAGAATGCTCCAATTACATATTACGTTAGTGCGGACCTGGGTTTTAACATAGGGAAGACAAAGCACGGAGCCGGGCTTTCATTCTATGATAACATTGTAGGTTTATATAGGTATCAGGATATTAATTTAATGTATGCCTACAGAATAGGGCTTAAAACGGGTTATCTTGCTTGTGGAATACTGATTGATTTTTCAACCACCAGCATTGACAAGGAAAAGATGAAGACCGTAACAAGTGATTATCATGAAGATGGAGACCCTGCAATCAATGGTGCGTGTAATGATTTCAAAATGGATTTAGGGGTTGGAGTCTCTTACTACAATCCTAAATGGTATGCTGGAATTTCACTGTTGAACATACTTCAACCTAAGTATCAACTTACGGAAAAAGTGTTCTTCAAGAAAAAAATGAACATGAAATTCATAGGCGGATACAATTTTTCATTTAATAATCCGTTATACAAACTAAAAACCTACGCATCAGTGAACACGGACTTTGTAACTTGGACCGGACAAATAGGTGCCAACATTGAATATAAAGAGAGCTATTGGGGTGGATTGGCGTACAGAATTGACGGAGCGGTTGTTTTTATGGCGGGTGTGAGGGTGTTGAACGGGCTTGTAATAGGTTACTCTTTTGACCTTCCCACTTCAAAACTGATTAAATCGGCAGGGTGCCATGAGGTTTTGATTTCGTACAGTTTTAACGTGGATTTGTCAAAAAAGAACAAATATAAAAGTATCAGATACTTATAATTAAAGAAAAATGAAAAAATTACCACTATTAATTATCGCGGCTGTAGCACTTCTTACAAGCTGCGGAAACAATGGAAGCGGTGAATTGGTTGGAGTTGGAGGTTCATCTTGGAAAGAACCTAATCCATACGGAATGGTTTATGTAAGACAGGGTTCGTTTACAATGGGTGCAAATGACCAAGATGCCAACTGGGCTGCAACCTTAGGTCAGAAGATTGTATCAATAGATGCATTCTGGATGGATGAGACTGAAATCACAAACAGAGAGTATAAGCAGTTTGTTTATTGGGTAAAGGATTCCATCGCTCTTGAAAAACTTGTCATTGCCACTGGCGAAGACGGTGATTACACTGAAAAGGACAGAAAATCAAAAGAGGTCCTATATAAAATAGGTAACCGTCCTAATGACAAGGAGAAAGAGAACATTGAAAGGCTTCCAAAACTTAACTGGTCAGAAAAAATTCCTTGGGAAAAGCCAAAAACAGAAGAAGAGGCTATAGCTATAGACTCTATGTTCTACTCTGATGAGGAGTCAATCTCATTCTCAAGAGAGATAAACGGACAGATACTGAATTATAAGTATCGTTGGATAGATTATAATCAAGCCGCCGCTAAGAGAAACAAATTTGATTTCAATACCGGTTCTTACCACAGTGACTTGTCAAAACTTGGGAACGGACAAGATAGTGCTGACTGTATGATTAAGAAAGATACCGCATACATAGATGCAGAAACAGGACACATTATCAACCAAACCAAGTTTGTTGAACTGAAATCACGTAGGGACTTTATCAACTCTCGCATTATAAATGTATATCCTGACACACTTTGCTGGATTAGAGACTTCACCTATTCTTATAATGAGCCTTACACAAAGATGTATTTCCATCATGACGGCTACGGAGAATATCCTGTAGTTGGTGTTAGTTGGGAACAGGCAACTGCATTCTGTCATTGGCGTACAACATACTTCAATAATGCACAAATCAAGAACCGTCAACCTATTGTACAAGACTACAGGCTTCCTACAGAATCAGAATGGGAATATGCAGCAAGAGGTGGAAGAAACCTTTCAATGTATCCTTGGGGCGGTGAATATATAAGAACAGCAAAGGGTTGTTTCCTTGCAAACTTCAAGCCTCAACACGGCAACTATGTTGCTGACGGTTGGATGGTAGCGGCAAAGGTAGGCTCTTTCCCACCAAATGACTTTGGTCTGTATGATATGGCAGGAAACGTGGCAGAGTGGACATCGTCAGCCTTCCATGAGTCAAACTACAGCTTTGTTAATGACCTTAATCCAAGTTACAACTACAACTCACGTGCAACTGATGCTGAAATCATGAAGCGTAAGGTTGTAAGAGGCGGTTCTTGGAAAGATATAGGCTACTTCCTACAGTGTGCCTCACGTACATACGAGTATCAGACTGAGAGTAAGTCATTTATAGGATTCCGTTGCGTACGTAGTGTTATAGCGGCAAACAATTATTAATGGAGAAACAATAATAAAAATAACTAACTTTAAAATTTCAAAACAATGGCAAATTTCTTTTCAACTCCAAAAGGCAAAAGGATTACAGGCTATGCATACGGTTTAGGTGCATCAGTTGTAATTGTTGGTGCGTTATTCAAAATTCAGCACTATCCCGGTGCAGGTGTAATGCTTATGATAGGTATGTTTATTGAGGCATGCTTGTTTGCAATTTCAGCATTTGAGGACCCACATCCAGAGTATCACTGGGACAAAGTATTCCCACAACTTTCAAACGGAGAAGGCGAGCCTATTCTTGGAGGTGGAATAGCATCCGCTCCAGCATCAAAGGGAGGTAACTCTATTGATGACATTGCTAAAGCAGGCAAGCTTTCTGAAAGTGACGTTCAAAGACTTAATGAGGGTATCAAGAAACTTTCAGAATCTGCCGCTCAAATAGGTGACATTACAGCGGCCGTTTCTGCATCAAGCAATTATGCTAAGGCTATGAACAACGCTTCTGATTCAATTGCAGCATTCGCAGCAACTCAGGCGTCACTTAAGACATCATCTGACTCACTGTTTGCATCTTATAAGACAGTTGCTGAGAGCATGGGTAATGTGGCAACTGACGCTCAAGGCTATATGCGTGAAATGCAAGGTATTACAAAAAATCTTTCTTCAATAAACGCAAGTTATGAAATGCAGGTTAAGTCACTTACTGAGCAGGCTGACATTGTATCTTCTGTAAATGACAACTTGAAGAAAGTTCAAGAGGCTATGAATGAGGCTGCATTTGAAACCGCTTCATTCAAGGATCAAACAACAAAGCTTGCACAACAAGTAAGCAGTTTGAACAATGTTTACGGCAATATGCTTAGTGCATTTAATGCCAGATAAACAGAGAAAGTTCAAAACAAAATTTAACTAACAATTAAAAAAACAACTTATGAGTGCAACTAATTGTCCCGAAACCCCGAGACAGCGAATGATAAGTATGATGTACCTGGTTTACACCGCATTGCTGGCGTTAAACGTATCTACTGACGTACTGAACGGCTTTTCTGTGGTTCAGAAAAGTTTGAGACAGTCAATTGTCAGTACAGAGGGCATCAACAACAGTCTTATGGTTGAATTTGAGAACAGCATGACACAGAATCCTGTGAAAGTTGGTCCTCAATACAACAAAGCGTTGGCGGTAAGAGCCAAATCAGATGCTCTATATAACCAAATAGAGCAAATGAAAATTGCAATAATCCGTGAATGTGACGGACTTGGTCCTGAAGTTCCTGATGACAGTGTAAAAGTTGAGAAACTTAATGCTCGTGACAACCTTGACAAATCATACCAAATTGCCGTCTATAAAGATGGTATTGAAGGTGCCGGTATAGGATATGCATTAAAGGATAGCATTGATTCCTTTGCAAACTATATGGCGGCAATTGCTGAAGGCGACACCGCAACTAAAGTTCCTAAAGACACTGCCCTAATTGCAACTATCAGGCATAACTTTGATACATCAGAGCAACCTAATCCACAAGAGCCTACAGAAATGCAGCCTTGGATTATCAGAACATTTGAGCACATGCCTGCCATTGCAGCCATGACTCTTTTGACTCAGTATCAACAGTCTGTACGCAACACAGAAGCAGACATTATCCGTTATCTGCAAAGTGCAACTGACGCAGGTGACTTCCGTGTAAATAAAATCACCGCTGAAGTGATTCCTGTATCTTCATACGTTACAAGAGGAAGCCAATATCAGGCAAGAATAATTCTTGCTGCCGTTGACTCAACAAAACGTCCTAAAATTACAGTAAACGGTAATGTAATAGAAGGAGAAGATTATGTTGTAAGTTGTAACAGCGTAGGTTCTTTTGATGTTGCAGGTTCTATTGAACTTCCAAGAGCAGACGGTTCAATCAGCACATATCAATTTGCTTCAAACTACATTGTAGGTGAACCTACCGCTATTATTTCAGCAGATAAGATGAATGTGCTTTATGCAGGTATTGAAAACCCTATAAGTGTTTCAGTTCCTGGTGTTCCTACACAAAACATCTCAATTTCAGCAACAAACCAACGCTCTCTTGTTAAGAAAGGTAGCGGTTGGGTAATCATTCCAAGCAAGGTTGGTGAGGAATGTAAGATTTCTGTAAGCATGAAGAATGCTGACGGCAGAATGCAGTCAGTGGGAGCAAAACCATTCCGTGTAAAGCAACTTCCACCTCCTGCAGGATTCATTGCCTACAAGGATAATGGTGTAACCACTAAGTATTGGGGAGGCAAACCAATAGCAAAGGCAAGCCTTATGAGTGCAGTTGGTGTTCAAGCAGAACTTCAAGATGCAGATATAGAGGCAAAATATTCAGTTCTTGGATTCCAGATGAAAGTTGTTGATACAATGGGTAACTGGAAATATGAGGACTCAAACGGCACATCATTCACAGAAAAGCAGAAAGACCTTATGAGAAAGATGGGTAAGGGAAAAACATTCCTTATTTCAAGAATCAGAGCAAAAGGTCCTGATGGCATTGAGCGTGTTCTGCCAACTATAGAAGTAACTATAAACTAATAGACCATTTATATGAAATCAATAAACAGAAGACTAATTGTTGGATTGTTGGCTTTAATGTCACTCCCAATTGCCGCACAAGAACAGGAAAACTCTTTTTTTGACGGGAACGGAGGTACGGTTGAATCAAGTATGCCAACAAGTATAGACCTTTCAGAGAGGAAACCTATTCTGTACAACAACCCACGCACTGATGATATTTATTGGCAAACAACCATCTACAGAGTCATTGACCTGCGTGAAAAGATAAACTTCCCTCTCTATTTTCCTGAAGTGGCTGGAGATAACAGAGAAAGTCTATTTACAACAATCTTCCGTCTCTTTGAAGCTGGCAAGATTAAGTGCTATGACTATGAGGCAGAGCGTGAAATATTCAATGATGCTACTGAAATAAAGTTTGATGACTTTGTTGACAAGTACAGAGTAATGGTAACTTATGACATTGATTCAGTTTCAGGAGACACAATTGGTTCCGTAATAAATGAAGTGGACATACCAAATAAAGAGGTTGTCAAGTATTACATTAAGGAGGTTTGGTATTTTGACAAGAACAACTCCACATTCAATGTAAGAATTATGGCTATTTGTCCAAAGATTTATCAAATGAATGATGACGGTGTAATGGAAGGCAGTCCTATGTTCTGGGTACCATTTGATGCACTGAGACCTTATCTTGCTCAAAAAGAGGCACTTCTCACAGACCGTAATAATGGAGCACGTGAAACATTGGATGATTTGTTCATCAAACGCAAATTCGGCAGTTATATTTTCAAGGAGTCTAATATCAGAAACAGAAACCTTTTGGAATATAACATTAATGTAGAAGAAGCACATAAAGAACAGGCACTTATTAAAAATAATCTGATTAATTTCGAACAGGATCTTTGGGAATATTAATATATTTCATAAAAAACAAAAGAAAAGCCGAAGGTATTTTTATCTTCGGCTTTTTTTTAGTAAATTCGCACGTTATTTTGGATTATAGTGTCCAATAAAAAGAAACTGATTCCGTTATACTTATATGAAAGAGTTGAATCATACAAAAATAGTGCTTACCACTATATTGTTTGCGTTTGCCGTCATAAATGCAAGAGCGGAATACAATCATGAGTTGGGTGTTACAGGAGGTATTTCATCATACCTTGGCGATGCCAATTTCAAAACTCCTTTTTGGCGGCCAAAAATGGCTGTAGGCGGCTTATATCGATATAATATTGATACCAGATGGGCCATCAAACTCAGTGCAATGTACGCTCAAGCGGAAGGCGACACAAGAGATTTTGGTTATAGCTATCCAAAAGTTGAATATGCAACCTTCAAAAGAAGTTATGTTGATGCATCGTTGAGTGCGGAGTTTAATTTTTTTGATTTAGGTGTTGGAAAGTATCAAAGAGGAATGTATAGAGTGTCGCCATATATTCTTGTAGGAGTAGGACTTACCGTTTATAACAATATGCTTGAAGGGAAAAACATGTATAGATTCAGCATTCCTGTAGGCATCGGGGCAAAATGGAAAATAAACAAAAGATGGACTCTTGGTCTGGAATGGACAATACACAAACTGTTTGCTGATGACTTTGACGTAACCGACTCCTCAAACAAAATTCTTGACAACCCGTACAGCACAACAAAAAACGGATTCTTTGATACTGACTGGTATATGATTTGCAATCTTTATATAACAATAAACCTATTTGACCCTAACAGATTCTGTAGATAAAGTTTATGAACAGCTGGAAAGAAAAAATAAACATCAATGAACTGCCTGAACATATAGCCATAATTATGGACGGTAACGGCAGGTGGGCAAAAGCAAATGGAAAGCCAAGGGTTTTTGGTCACATGAACGGAGTAAAAGCAGTGCGACAAGTGACAGAAGCCGCCACTGAACTTGGAATAAAGTATCTTACTCTGTATACATTTTCAACTGAAAATTGGAACAGACCTGAAGAGGAAGTGTCTGCACTAATGAAACTTCTTGTTCAAACAATTGAGCAGGAGACACAAACACTTCTTAAAAACAATGTCAGATTAACGGCAATAGGAGACATTGACCGTTTGCCCATGCCTGTCAGGGACAAATTGATGGAATGTATTGAACGTACAAGTGCAAATACAAGGACAACCCTTAATCTTGCAATCAGTTACTCCTCCCGTTGGGAAATTGTTGAAATGGCAAGGAAACTTGCAAAAGATGCTAAAGACGGAAATATAGACCCTGAAACAATTGATGAATCCACCATTTCAAATCATCTTACAACAAAAGGAATGCCAGACCCTGAAATACTGATAAGAACAGGCGGAGAATATAGAATAAGCAATTTCCTTCTATGGCAAATTGCCTACACTGAGCTATATTACACACCTGTAATGTGGCCTGACTTCAACAAAGAGAATCTTTATGAAATAATTGCAGATTTCCAAACACGTGAGCGCAGATTTGGAATGACAGGAGAACAAGTTGAGAATAAATGAAATTAAGGAGTCTGATAATAATGTTTATGACGGTACTACCTTTGGCGGTATCGGCACAGGACACACTTCCTGAAATTACAGACTCGTTCGCCATATCTGAATCTGACGATGCTACTGTTGACTCCACAACAGTCATTACTGCAGAAGAATTGCCCGATTTCAACTATGACAATCCAAGAACATACGAGATTGAGGAGATAACCCTATCCGGAAAGAACAACTATGAGGATTTTGTACTTATAGGCTACTCCGGACTTAAGAAAGGAATGAAAATCCAAATACCTGGTGATGAAATAACAAATGTTGTTCGCCGATTTTGGAAACAAGGACTGTTCTCAAACATAAAGGTTGAGGTAGTTTCAATAAGGGGTAATAAAGTATGGTTAAACATAAACCTTGACCAACGTGCAAAAGTTTCCAGAATAAACTTTATTGGGCTAAAAAAGAAAGAAAAAGAGGACATAGAAAAGGGAATGGACCTTGTTAAGGGTTCACAAGTTACACCCTACACCATTGAAAAAACAAAGAAATATATACTCCGCTACTTTAATGAGAAGGGATATTACAACGCTGCTGTAACAATAACCCCACGTGAAGATGATATTTCAGGACTTAATAACATAGTTGACATCAAAGTTGACAAAGGCAACAAAATCAAGGTAAGAGACCTGTTTATTGAAGGAAATTCAATGATTAGTGACAGGAGACTTGACCAGGCAATGAAAAAGACCAACGGAAGAAATAATATACTTACAATGTTCCGTTCCAAGAAATTCATTCCTGCCGAATATGAAAATGACAAGAAACTCTTCATTGAAAAATATAACGAACACGGATTCCGTGATGCTGTAATTGTTGCGGACAGCGTTGTTCCTGATGCAAAAAAACCAGATAAATACGTTAATGTCTACATAACTGTTGATGAGGGTAAAAAATACTATTTCAGAGACATTTCCTGGCTTGGCAATACAGTCTACAGTACTGAATATCTGAAAAGGATTCTTAACATTAAAAAGGGTGATATCTATAACATGAAGAAACTTAACCAGCGTTTGTTTGAAGATGAGGATGCGGTCAGCAACCTATACCTTGACAATGGTTACTTGTTCTTCAATATGCAGACCGTTGAAACCAAGATTGAGAATGACTCCGTAGATATGGACATTAGAATAATGGAGGGCAGACAAGCCACTATCAACAGAGTTAACATTCAAGGCTCAACATACCTTTATGAGCATGTAATTAGACGTGAGCTTAGAACTAAACCAGGTGATTTGTTTAGCAAATCAGACATCATGCGCTCAATGCGTGAGCTTGCCGCAACCGGTCATTTCTCTACAGAACCTGGCAAAATGGATATAAAGACTGTTCCAGACCCTGAAAACGGAACGGTTGACTTGACGTACGTACTTGAAGGAAAGAAGAATGACCAAATAGAGTTGTCTGCCGGTTGGGGACAAACAGGTATCGTGGGAACTTTAAGTTTGAAATTTACAAACTTCTCTCTTAAAAACATTTTCAACGGGAAAGCATACCGCCCACTCCCTCAAGGTGAGGGACAAACCCTTATTCTAAGGGCTCAGACAAATGGTATGTACTATCAGGCATACAGCATGTCATTCTCTGAGCCATGGCTTGGCGGCAAGAGACCTAACAATTTTAACTTTTCAATCTATTTCTCTAAACAATCAGGTGTGAGCAACGCCTATAGTTCCTCTTACTATTACGGCAACTACTACGATTCAAACTCATATAACAGTTGGTATTCCGATTCATATGACCCTGACAAATATATCTCAATATTCGGTATTTCAGCAACAATAGGTACCAGGCTTAAATGGCCTGATGACTACTTTACTCTGTCAGGAATAATATCCTATCAGAAATATTGGCTGAGCAAATGGGATTATTTTGAGCTTAATACAGGTGTCAGCAATAACTTCAGTATAGGTGCGGTTTTGGAAAGAAATTCATTTGACCAACCTATTTATACAACAAGAGGCTCAGATGTGTCACTATCAGCATCTCTTACGCCTCCGTATTCAGCCTTTGACAAAAACACTGATTATGAGCATCTGTCAACCCAAGACAAGTATCGTTGGGTGGAATATTATAAAATCAAATTCAAAACCAAATTCTTTGTTCCGTTATCCAAGAACAACAAACTTGTACTTATGGGACGTGCTGAATTTGGCTTTCTTGGATATTATAATTACAACAAACGCTCCCCATTTGAAACATTCTATATGGGCGGTGACGGAATGTCAGGATATAGTACTACATACGCAACAGAGACAGTTGCACTACGTGGTTACGCAAACGGCTCTCTTACACCTTACATAAACGGATATCAGGCAGGAAACATATATACAAAATTCACACTTGAGCTCAGATACCCTATTCTGCTAAAGGAACAGACAATGATTTGGGCATTGGCCTTTGCAGAGGCTGGAAACTGTTGGGCTGAATACAAGGATTTCAACCCTATTGACTTGAAGCGCTCATTAGGTGTTGGTTTGAGGGTATATATGCCTATGTTTGGTCTGCTTGGTGTTGACTGGGGATACGGATTTGACAAGATTAACGGACAAGTCAGTGGTAGTCAATTCCACTTTGTAATTGGACAAGAGTTCTAATTTTAAACTTTTTTACTATCTTTGTGGTCTAAAATACGTAATCAATATTTTTACGTTATGAAGAGAATATTTTTTGCTTTGGCAGTTGCCTTTTTAAGCATCGGAGTTTACGCACAAAAGTATGCGTTTATTGACACTGAGTACCTTTTGAAAAAGATACCTGATTATGAAAGTGCCACACAACAGCTTGAATTAAGTTCAAAAAAGTGGCAAAAGGAAATTGACGCACTTAATTCTGAAGCCCAAACCCTATACAAGAATTATCAGGCTGAAATGGTTTTTCTGACTGATGACCAAAAAAAGGAGAAGGAGAAGGAGATTGTGGCAAAAGAGAATGAAGCCAGTGAACTTAAAAGAAAATATTTTGGCAGTGAAGGCGAACTTTTCAAAAAGAAAGAGAGTCTTATGAAACCAATTTATGAGGATTTGTACAATGCCCTAAAAGGTATTGCAGAGGCAAAAGGTTACTCTGCCATTTGGGACAGAGCCACAGGAATGATTATGTTTGTAAATCCAAACATTGACATTTCAGACGATGTCTTAAACCGTATGGGATACGCACAGTGATAGTGAATAGTGAATAATGAAAAAATAAAAGTTAAAAGATTATGAAAAAGATTATTTTTGCAGTAATGCTTATGGTGCCTGCACTTCTTATGGCACAAGAGAGTTTGAAAATCGGTTATATCAATAGCCAAGAGCTTATTACATCAATGCCTGAATATGAAACGGCCTTAAAACAACTTGAGGACATTAATCTGACATACAAGACAGAAGGTAAAAAACTTCAGGATGAACTTCAAAAGAAATATACTGAGTATCTACAATCTAAGGATTCCCTTGACAGCACTATCCGTGAATACAAGGAAACAGAGTTGCAACGTTTGAACCAGAGCATAGAGGAATTCACCCAAAATGCAGAGCAAAACCTTCAGAAAAAGCAACAGGAACTTATTACTCCTATCATTGAAAAGGCTAACAAGGCTGTAAAGCAAGTTGGAGATGAGAACAGCTTTACATATATCATTGACACCAATAACGGTCAGGTATTGCCATACGTTGGTGCAAAGGCTGAGAATGTATTGCCACTTGTAAAGAAAGTGCTTAATCTGAAATAATGAAATGATGTCCTCCTCTATTGGAATTTTTGATTCGGGCTACGGAGGACTCACAATACTTAGTGAGATACGTGCATTGATGCCACAGTATAACTACATATACTTGGGCGACAATGCACGTACTCCGTATGGTACACGTTCATTTGATGTGGTGTACCGCTACACTCTTGAAAGTGTAAAACAGTTGTTCTCAATGGGTTGCAACTTGGTGATTTTGGCTTGTAATACAGCATCGGCAAAGGCCTTAAGAACAATTCAACAAAATGACCTACCAAAAATAGCACCCAACAAAAGAGTATTGGGTGTCATAAGACCTACAACTGAAAACATTGGAAATCTGACAAAAAACGGACATGTGGGCTTGTTTGGCACTGAAGGCACAATAGACTCCATGTCATATAACATTGAGATAGCAAGACTTTTCCCTAATGTCAAGGTTTCAGGACAGGCATGTCCCATGTGGGTGCCTATTATTGAAAACGGAGAGTCAAAAAGTGACGGAGCAGACTATTTTGTACAGAAATACTGTTCTGAACTTTTGATAAAGGATTCGCTTGTTGACACTGTTATTTTAGCATGCACACACTACCCTCTTCTTATTGACAAAATACGCAAATATCTGCCTCGAGGTGTCAATATCATCAGTCAGGGACCTATTGTTGCCTCATCATTAAAAGACTATCTTTCAAGGCACAAGGAATTGGAAACTACAATAGGTAAAGAGGGAAAATGCCTTTTCTACACCACAGAGCAACCTCAAAAGTTCAGTAAAAACGCTTCTGTTTTTCTCAATGAAGAAATCAAAGCCACAACTCTTAATTTCTGATTTCACTTAGAGGTTTTATAACAAACTCCCTCTCCTGCATGTGTGGGTGAGGGATTTTTAGTTCATGGGTACTTATTTTGATATCGTTGTAAAGAAGAATGTCAATATCAATAATTCTGTCAGAATAAACACCGTTTACGCTTTTTGTAGTTCTACCCATTGAACGTTCAATGTCCTGCGTGGTATAAAGCAAGTCTGACGGACTAAGTGCTGTAATAACGCAGATAGCACAATTCAGGAATTTATTAGGTGATAGAAATCCTATAGGTTCAGTCTCAATTATGGAAGATACCGCTTCAATATAACCAACCCTCTCTCTAATTAGGGAGAGGGCTTTGTCTATATTTGCATGTCTGTCTCCAATATTGGTTCCAAGAGACAGATATACCTTATTGTTTGTTTGCACGTTTGCGTTCAAGGTCATCAAGAATTATTTTTCTAAGTCTTATTGACTTTGG
>JAKSNZ010000008.1 GCA_024405855.1 Paludibacteraceae bacterium | reverse complement strand
TTACTCAAAACTATTCTTGGGGCGTAAGCCCCGATACCCCCGTTCTGCTTGATAGTCTGAACGCATGGTTGGAGGTGTATCTTGAGAGCAAGGAGTACAATAAGATTTACAGGAAATATACGGGAGTTAAATAGAGTGAAAAGTTATGCACTGACATCATCAATGTTTATTATTGAGTGAACAATAGCGTATATTGTAAGTCCCGCAAGTGACTTTATACCCGTTTTCTCTGATATGTTTTTCCTATGAGTAATTACAGTATTGGTTGAGATGAACAATTTCTCAGCAATCTCCTTACTTTGTAATCCCTGAACAAGACAACGCAAAACATCAATCTCCCTTGCTGACAAAACAACATCTTCACTTTTAGCACCATCTCTCTTTTCACGCACGTCAGACTCAGCATTCGCATCCTTTTCCAGTTTCTCCACAAGAGGAATCAATATATTATCCTCAATATGTGAGTGTATTTTAAGGTCATACTCCAATTCTGATAAACATTGTAGCATTTTTCTGCGCAGATGCACCGAATCATCAAATGGAAGATACTTAATAAGAAGTTCCTGTAGGTCATCAAGCTTGTCTTCAATATTTGAATGGTGCCTTTTGTACACCTCAACACTGTACTTATTGTCTATATCCTTCCCCAATGCCAACGCTCTGACATAAGGGAATACAATGTTATTTTCATAATCAAAGTGTTCAGTTATCTCCTTAATATAACCTTCTGTAAAATCCTGAAGCATTTTGAGATTTGGATTTTTCTCTAAGATGCAATTCACATACTCCATAATTTTGGGAATCTTCTCATCAAGGTAATATTTATGGCAGTTTCCAAGATATAACAAGATGGTATCAATATCATTATTGTGATAAACAATTGCGGCAGTCTGAGTCTCTCCGTCATATAAACGCACAAAAGAGAGGAATAGATCAGTACAAATATTGTGTTCAAGGCAAATATCCCTAACACTTTTGCCTTTAACAACAAGTTCTATACCAAGATGCTCTAACAGAAGCATTTGCTCTCTGTTTGCCAAAATAATATCAGCAACCTTACTATTCTCTGTATAATTATGTTCCATTTCAGCAATTCAATTCACAACAAGCATGGGTTTCCAATTCCAAAGTGGCGTGATTAACGCCACAAGCGGTCAAAGAATCTTTTACTCTGCCTTTAACTAACTCTTGGTCAACACCCTCTTTAACAACAATATGTACAGTAAGGGCATTGTCTGTTGTGCTTATTGCCCATACATGCAAATGGTGGAATGATGCCACTCCATCAGTTTCTACAATTGCAGATTTGATTTTTTCAAGGTCAACACTCTCCGGCACCCCGTCAAGAGAGAGTCTCAAACTGTCTGACAACAGGCTCCAAGTTGATTTAACAATAATAAAAGCCACTATAAAACCAATAATAGGGTCAATAATGTACCAACCAGTATAGTGGATTACAATACCTGCAACCACAACTCCAAGAGATACTAAAGCGTCCATAGCCATATGCAGATAGGCACCCTTTACGTTGAGGTCTTTGTCTTTATGGTCTATGAACAGATACGCTGTAATTCCATTGACAAACACCCCGATGCCGGCAACTACCGCTATTGTAAAACCCTCAAGCGGTTCTGGGTTGATTAATTTGCTTATGCTTTCAACAATAATCCCACCTACCGCAATAAGTAGTATTACAGCGTTTACAAGTGATATAAGAATAGTGCTTTTCTTATATCCGTATGTGTAATCCTTTGTTGCAGCCTTCTTATAGAGTTTAATAGCAAGCAGAGATAGTGCCAGAGATGCCACATCTCCAAGGTTATGCCCTGCATCTGCAAGCAGACCCATTGAGTTTTGCCAGAAGCCCACGCCCGCCTCTCCAATAATATAGACAATATTTATTGCTATACCAATATAGAAAGCCCTGTTGAGGCTTTTAGCCGCTATAATATGGTGGTGATGATGATGTTCACCCATAGTATTATATATTAGAAAATTTCAATATGCAAAATTACTTGTTTTTTCATCAATTATCAATACCTATTTTTAGGTATTGTGTGCAAGAGTGATAAAAGATTCACAAAGTTAAAAAGCAAGACCTAAGCGTAACATCAGTACAAGTGCGTTTGAGATTGACTCTGACGAGAGGCTTGGGTTTATAACATACTGAATATCAGGCTGTATATAAAAACATTCGAGTAATGTATATTTATATGTAATTTCTATGACAGTTTCATGTTTAACTTTGTCAAGGGTATGCATTGTTGAGGTTATTCCCAAACCTACCATATCTCGCTTGTGCTTAGAGAAAATCCCTTGAAGTGTCACTCCGATGCCTGAGTGGGCAAAACTTACAACCTGACCCAATTTTGGAATATAGCCTCCTTTAGCAAAAACATTAACAGTATGGAATTTTGTATTATATACAACCTGTTCTATATTAGCATATATGCCCCATCTATGTTGTTTTGTTTCTGTAACACTATCATTTGCCAAATGATATGAAGCACCTAATTTATACGCACCATTCAATTCTCTTTTGAATGTAGGAGTACAGTGAAACTCTGTTGCAAACTGGAAACCTTTATCCATCGTAAAATTCCAATTAACATTATATGGATTCTCACGCTTATCAAGAGGGTATGGGGTATCATACGCCGCCATCTGCCACACCCATATAGGAGTGATATTCCACTTAAAATCAATGGCAAGTGACGTGTTAGGGTATGACGGTATGTCAAACACATTGGCAAAGAGAGGGGATATGCCCCATGAACCATTAAGAAAATCGGCTGATGCGTCAAGATGGTCATATTCATCATTTATATCCTGCAATCCTAAAATAAACCTCACAGGACCCACCTCTTGCGAGTAGAAGAGATGACGCAAGAACACAGGATGATTACCTATTGCTATATTACTCACACCTTGCACATCTCCAATCAAATTTTCCGAAGGTATAGTCCCGTGCGTGCCTTGTATTGATACGCGGAATTTGGCTCCAGACCACTTTTTATTACATATACTGTCACTTCTAAACTCCAAGCCAAGATTAACCTGACCAGCATACGCACAACCTCTTTTATATCCACCCACAACATTTCCTGTAACCTCTCCTATATATCCGCCATCAATGCTCAGATAGGCTGTAATATTATATGCATGCCCCGATGGTGCAAAGATTAGAATTGCTACAAGACTTACAAAGATAAAATAACGTTGAGATAGTCCAAAGAACATAATAATTGGTATTTAAATTTTACGGAGCAAAGTTATTTTATCATAAAAATGCCATCAATACCTATTTTTAGGTATTGTGTGCATATAGATTTAATTGTATCTTTGTAGCATAAATGCAAGTTGCAATTACAGTCATATTGGTTGTCTGTGCAGTTACCTACTTTGCAGTGGCACTGTACAAGACTATAAGGGGCAGACAACGCTGCAACTACGGTTGCAAAGATTGCCCTATAAAAGAAAAATGCAATGAAATTAAGTGAATTACAAACAGGGAAAAGCGGCATAATTGTAAAGGTTGCCGGTTCGGGCAAATTCCGTAAACGTATTATTGAAATGGGATTTGTAGGAGGACAACGTGTTGACGTACTGCTTAACGCACCGTTGAGAGACCCTATTAAATACAAGGTAATGGACTATGAGGTTTCTCTTCGCCGTAAGGAGGCAGACCTTGTGGAAATTATTACAGAAGAAGAGGCAAAACTACAACGTGCAGAGCATACTGACCTTCCAAGTTCAGTGGAAGACGCGTATGAGGTTATGGGACATATTGCCGGGGAAAAGAGCAAAACAATAAATGTAGCACTTGTTGGCAATCCAAACGCAGGAAAAACATCTCTTTTCAATATAGCATCGGGTGCTCATGAACACGTAGGAAACTATACAGGAGTTACCGTAGATGCAAAAGAGGGGCATTTTGAATTTGAAGGCTATACATTCAATATTTTTGACTTGCCTGGCACCTATTCCCTTTCAACTTACACCCCTGAAGAGATATATGTTCGCAAGCACATTTTCAATTCCACTCCCGATGTAATAATAAACATAGTAGGTGCGTCAAGCCTTGAGCGTAACTTATACCTTACAACCCAACTGATTGATATGGATATACCCACCGTCATTGCTCTGAATATGTATGATGAGTTGCAAAAAAGCGGTGCATCTCTTGATACAAAGGCATTAGGCTCAATGCTTGGTATGCCTGTAATACCAACTGTGGCAAGTGAAGGGTTTAACGGGAACAGCGGACTAAAGGAGTTGTTTGAAACGGTAATAAAGGTTTATACCAATACTGAGCCTACATCAAGGCATATTCACATAAATCATTGCGGTGAACTTCAAGAGTCAATAGACACCCTTAACAAACTGATTAACAAGTCTGACAATTTCAGCGGCGTGATTTCCAGCCGTTTCTATGCCGTTAAACTTATGGAACGCGATGCTGAAATTGAAGCATACATAAAGACTTTAACTAATTCATCAGATATTTTTGCGTATCGAGATAAAGTAATAACTCACATAGAGGCTGAATTGGAAGAGGATTGTGAAAGTGCCATTATAAATGCCAAATACGGCTTTATTCAGGGAGCGTTAGCGGAGACATATAAGGAGGGGGAAGTTGATGCCTTCAAAGCCACAAAGGTCATAGATGCGGTTGTCACCCACAAGTTTTGGGGATTCCCTATATTCATACTCTTTATGCTTGTAATGTTTGAGTGTACATTTGTTATAGGGCAGTACCCTATGGATTGGATAGAGTCTGGCGTTGAATGGCTTGCAGGGTTTGTAGGCTCAACAATGTCAGACGGTCCGTTAAAGGATTTACTTGTAAACGGCATAATAAGCGGAGTTGGCGGAGTGTTGGTTTTTCTACCTAATATTCTGATTCTTTATTTCTTTATATCATTGATGGAGGATTCAGGGTATCTTTCACGTGCCGCTTTCATTATGGACAAGATAATGCACAGAATGGGGTTGCACGGAAAATCTTTTGTACCAATGCTGATGGGGTTTGGCTGTAGTGTTCCTGCCGTTATGGCAACACGTACTCTTGAAAGTAAAAGCAGCCGTCTTATCACAATGCTTGTAACACCATTTATGAGTTGCAGTGCAAGACTTCCGGTATATCTTATATTCACAGCCATATTCTTTCCCAAGCATGCAGGGCTTGTAATGTTAAGTCTCTATTTAATTGGCATAGTTGTAGCGGTAATTATGGCAAGAGTGCTGAAGAAAACATTATTCAAGGAAGATGACATTCCGTTTGTCATGGAGTTACCACCATACAGAGTGCCTACCGTAAAATCCGCTTTGCATCACATGTGGGAAAAATCAAAGCAGTACTTAAAGAAAATGGGTACAATAATTCTGTTTGCCTCCATTATAATTTGGGCATTAGGATATTTTCCAAGACCAAAAACCAACGATGTAACCGTTCAGCAGCAGATGGAGAGCAGTTATATAGGAAAAATAGGAAAGGCTATTGAACCTGTTATGTCTCCACTTGGATTTGATTGGAAAATGAGCGTTAGCCTTGCTGCAGGATTGCCTGCAAAAGAGGTGATTGTAAGTACTCTCTCAGTACTCTACACAGGCAACGATGAAAGTAATGAACTTGGAGATGTTATGCTACAACAGGTCAAGCCTGACGGCACGCCTTTATATACACCACTAATTGCATTCACCTTTATGGTGTTTGTATTGCTGTATTTCCCATGCATTGCCACACTCACAGCCATAAGGCAGGAGAGTGGCAGTTGGAAATGGGCATTGTTCTCCGCCGTTTATTCAACGGCAATAGCGTGGATTATTTGTTTTGCAATTTTCCAAATAGGAACTCTGTTTGGGTGATTATTTCCCAAACATCTCCTTTAGTGTGCCAAGTGAGCCAAGTACACCTGTGGCCTCGTATGGAATATATACAGTCTTGTTATCCTTGCCTTTGGTCATCTCTTTAAGTCCGTCAATGTACTTAATGGCAAGCAAATAGTTAACAGGGTCTGCACCTTTTATAGCGGCTACTGAATCAGCCACTTGCTTGATGGCTGCAGCCTCTGCCTCCGCTTGAAGTACCTGAGCCTTTGCCTGACCTTCAGCCTTAAGGATTCTTGCCTGTTTCTCAGCCTCAGCGGCATTGATTTCAGCAGATTTCTCACCTTCTGACTTAAGAATTGCAGACTGCTTTTCACCTTCAGCCTTTAGAATCTCTGCACGGCGGTCACGCTCTGCCTGCATCTGCTTCTCCATTGCAATACGTATGCTTTGTGGAGGTGTAATATCTTGTAGTTCAACTCTATTTACCTTTACGCCCCACTTGTTTGTGGCTTCATCAAGAACTGAGCGTAACTTTGAGTTGATAGTGTCTCTTGAAGTAAGAGTTTCATCAAGTTCCAACTCGCCCACTACATTACGCAATGTGGTTTGGGTAAGTTTTTCAATTGCCATTGGCAGATTCTTGATTTCATACACTGACTTAACAGGGTCAACAATTTGGAAATAGAGCAACGCATTGATTTCAGTCATAACATTATCCTTTGTTATAACGCTCTGTTTGTCAAAGTCATACACTTGCTCACGCAAATCTATCTTATTACTCATTCTCAAAGCACCGCTATTCATTCTTGTAACGGTCTCTTTTCCACGCTCAACAATAGGCAGAATTACATTAATGCCTGCCTTAAGCGTTCTGTGATAACGTCCAAGACGCTCAATAATCATAGTTTCTGATTGAGAAACTATTTTTACACCTTTTAATACATAAATAATCACCAAAATGCAGATGATTATCAAAACAATTGTTCCTGCTGACATAATTTATATTGTTTAATTGTTTAATTGGTTAATCGGTTAATCGAATCTTTCAGTTCACCGATTCTACGATTCACCGATTCACCGTTAATATTATACTCTCTCTTGAAATTACTGTAACCTCAACGCCGGCTTCTATGACAGCACCTGTCTGTGACACCGCTTTCCACATATCGCCGTCAATTTTAACATAACCTGTGCCTTTTGATGCATCAATAGTCTCTGTTACAACTGCCTTACGCCCTATAATGGCATCGGCGTTTGTTTGAACCTGCTCTCCTTTATGCTTGTTAAGCCATTTAAGAGCAAACGGACGAATAAAAATCAATGCAAGTATGGAGCCTACAATAAATGCTGAAATTTGATACTCCAATCCAAGTTCAAAATAGGCGAGAACAGCGGCTATAAGTGTACCTATGGCAAAGCATATAACTCCGAAACCTGCTGTCACAAGTTCCAATATCACTAAAACTGCTGTGGCTATAAGCCAATAATAGTAAGGCAACATTTTGTAATAGTTAGAATTGAAAATTATTTCCAAAGTTTGTTTGGATATTTACCCTTTGATATCAATGAATTTATTTGAAGCAGTACATTTGGTTTGTCAGCAGCGTATGTCACTCCAAACCACTTGCTTGATGTACTGAGCACCTTAACCTTGGCATTGCCATTATTTATTAGGTGGTCAACCATAGTAGGTATATAAAACTCCGCTTTCAGGCTCTTCTCATTGGTCTTAAGGAACTCCTTGAAGAACTCCTCTGAATATTCAAAATAGTCTGGAGTGAAGCCCCACATATTCATTGATACCGGTGTATTAGGAGCAACTTGCGTATCGGTGCCGTCATCATTATGATTTACAATGACACCACCCTGCTCCTCTATCTTTGTATGTTCAACTATTGAGGTAAGATATCCGTTGGCATCTTTCTGACAAACTCCTCTGGAAACTGTTCCGCTCTCTGACAGAGTGTTTCTTACAGGGAAGCCAACCATACAGTATTGACCTTTTGTACCTTCCATCTTAACAAGTTCATCTGCAAGAACCTGAAAGGACTCCTGACCATAAAAGTCATCACCGTTGATAACCGCAAACGGCTCTTTTACAACATCCTTGCCCATAAGAACAGCATGATTTGTACCCCATGGCTTAACTCTTTCAGGATTAACTGTAAAGCCCTTAGGCAGATTATCCAAATCCTGATAAACCACCTCTACAGGAATTTTGTCAGCAAACTTGGAGATTACAATTTTCTTGAAATCATCAGCAAAATCACGGCGTATTACAAACACAACCTTGCCGAACCCTGCACGGATTGCATCAAAAATGGAATAATCAATAATGGTCTCTCCGTTTGGGCCAAGTCCGTCCATCTGTTTAAGTCCACCGTAGCGGCTCCCCATTCCTGCCGCCATAACATAAAGTGTAGGTTTCATTTTATGAAATTTAGAATTTTATTAATCAAATATTTGTTTGCAATGCCTCTTGTAAAGGACTCATCCTTACCAAAGAAAATCTGCGATTCAAACTGAATACCGCTATCAACTAACTTTCTGCTGAGTTTCTTTGTCTGTTCCAACGGAATTTCAGTATCGTTTTCAGAGTGTAAAATTAAAACTTTTTTATTTAATTTGGAAATATTATTAACCGCACTATTCTCAATGTAAGCCGAAGTTGCCCCCTCTGTCTTCATAATTCGCTGAGTGACAATAGGATTATAATCTCTAATATCAGCTACAGGCGATACAGCCACCGCCGCATTGAACGGATTTTCGTCTGCCAATATGGCGGACAACGCAACTCCTGCGTTCAGTTTTTCACCTACTATTATAAACTCCGATGCCTCCCCTCTGCTTATAATGTCATTTGCCACCGTTATGTAATCAAATGCAGGAGCCTTAAAAATATTCAGATAATTGCCTTGTGCAAAATTTCTTCCCTGCCCTTCCGTTCCTCTTGTCTTCACCACAACTACAGTGTAGCCTTCATCACACATTGCCACTTCAAAAGCGTCATCTCTATTACCCTCAAAATCAGATACATACATTATATATTTGCCATTACTTCCACTATTTGGAACAGCAATATAATAGTTCAGATTATCTATTTTACGCAATTCCCTACGGTATTTAGGGGCGTCATCAAGGGTTTTGCAATCTTTTACTTTATTACCTTTAACATCAAATACAGATATTTGTGTAGGTGAATTAAGTGTTTTTGTTGTACATTCAAAATACTTATAGTCCGCACTGAATCTTGCCAAAGACGATACTGTATCGGGGGTAATGGTCTGAGGTTTTGAGCCGTCAGCAGAAACGGAACAGACATAACGGTTAATGCCGTCAGATGTTTGATAATATAGCCTTTTTGAGGCGGCATCGTAGCCGTATGCACTTGTAACGCCTATCTCTCCGTTTGTAAGTTGTTTTAGTTTATTGCCGTTAGGACCATATAAATAGAGTTGTTTTCTGTCATCTTCACATCTTGCGACAACAAAATTGTTTGTCCCTTCCAAAAATTCCACAAACTTGGCTGCAAACGGAGGAACAAACTTGTCTTCCTTGTATTCATACACATCTTTTACAACAAATGTGTTAATGTTCACCTTTACAAGTTTCAATGTATTTTGAGCCTTATTAAGGTACATTACCGCTATTTGTTCAGGGTCCTGCGTAAGTTCAACGGCAGTGATATAGGCAGCATCAGTGTCCGGCATTACAATGGGTTTTGTCCACTTGTACTGCATACTATACATATACAACTCATTGTTCTTGCTGAATATCAAGTTATTGGAATCATAACTCCAAACAAGTGTACTCTCTATGCCAAACGCCTCACGAAAATTGCGGTCACGCACACCATTAAATGTTGTGGCAGAGCCGTCTGTTGTTACAGCAATTTCAGTATTATATTCCAAACGCTTGATAATAACATTGTTATCACGCACAAACGCAAGTTTTTTCCCGTCATTACTAAATACAGGACAAGATTGGTGCGGATTGTCACTCAGACGGTCACATCGGTTGCTCTCCACTTTATATAAATAGTATTTACTGACAGCCGTATCAGCATCTGTTTTTGTCAGCAGCACTCTGGAGGCATCGGGGCTGAAAATAAAATCTGACACTTTTTCAAGAGGATTAACCCTCATCTTGGACAACTCCACAAGGGTGTCCTGTTTGGCAGTCCTGTACTCACCAACCATTATGGCAGTGCTGTCTTCACTTAATGTGGCGTAATTACCGTCTGACAGTGGGAATAATATACTTAGTAATATAGGAAAAAGCATTTTAATTGAAAGTTGAAATTGACAACTTACAAAGTTACAATTTAGTGAGAAAAGTACAAAATTTTTTGACAAATTGTCAGTATTCTTTTGCAACCGGGTTTTGGCACAATAATTGAGAGAATGGTGATGACCCTGATGATTAGACATCGGGGAAAGACATAAATAGTATAACAACTAAAACATTTATAAAGTTATGAGTAAAATTATTGGTATTGACTTAGGCACAACAAACTCTTGTGTATCAGTTATGGAGGGTAATGACCCTGTAGTTATTGCTAACAGTGAAGGTAAGCGTACAACCCCTTCTATTGTAGCATTTGTTGAAGGTGGCGAGCGTAAAGTAGGTGACCCTGCAAAACGTCAGGCTATCACAAACCCTAAAAAGACTATTTTCTCCATCAAGCGTTTTATGGGTGAGACATACGACCAAACCCAAAAGGAAATCAATCGTGTTCCTTATCAGGTTGACCGTGGCGACAACAACACCCCTCGTGTAAACATTGACGGACGTCTTTATACCCCGCAAGAAATTTCCGCTATGATTCTTCAAAAGATGAAGAAAACTGCAGAAGATTATCTTGGCAGTGAGGTTAAGGAGGCTGTAATTACAGTTCCCGCTTACTTCTCAGACGCTCAGCGTCAGGCAACAAAGGAGGCTGGAGAGATTGCCAGTCTTACAGTCAAGCGTATTGTAAATGAGCCAACTGCGGCTGCACTTGCCTACGGTCTTGACAAGACTAACAAGGATATGAAGATTGCAGTATTTGACCTTGGTGGCGGTACTTTTGATATATCTATCCTTGAATTAGGTGACGGTGTGTTTGAAGTTAAATCAACAAACGGCGATACCCACCTTGGCGGTGATGATTTTGACCAGGTTATCATAGATTGGCTGGCACAGGAATTTATGAACGATGAGGGCATAGACCTTAGAAAAGACCCTATGGCACTGCAACGTTTGAAAGAGGCTGCTGAAAAGGCTAAGATAGAACTTTCAAGCTCAACATCAACTGAAATCAACTTGCCTTACATTATGCCTGTTGGCGGTGTTCCAAAACACTTGGTAAAGACACTCAGCCGTGCTAAATTTGAGCAACTTTCTGACGCTCTTATTCAAGCCACAGTTGAACCATGCCGCAAGGCTATGAGTGACGCAGGTCTAAGCAACTCTGACATTGATGAGGTTATTCTTGTAGGTGGTTCATCTCGTATACCTGCAATTCAGGCTAAGGTTAAGGAGATTTTTGGCAAGGAGCCTTCAAAGGGTGTTAACCCAGATGAGGTTGTGGCTGTAGGTGCCGCTATTCAAGGTGGTGTTCTTACCGGCGATGTCAAGGATGTGCTTCTGCTTGATGTAACTCCTCTGTCACTTGGTATTGAGACAATGGGTGGCGTTATGACAAAACTTATTGACGCCAACACAACCATACCTACAAAGAAATCTGAGGTATTCTCTACAGCATCAGACAATCAGCCATCAGTACAAATCAATGTACTACAAGGTGAGCGTCCAATGGCAAGAGACAACAAACAGATTGGTATGTTCAACCTTGACGGAATACCTGCCGCTCCACGTGGAGTTCCTCAAATTGAGGTTACATTTGATATTGATGCAAACGGTATTCTTAACGTATCTGCCAAAGATAAGGCTACAGGCAAGGAGCAGAAAATCAGAATTGAGGCTTCTTCTGGTCTTAGCGAAGATGAAATCAAGCGTATGAAGGCAGAGGCTGAAGCCAATGCAGAGGCTGACAAGAAAGAGAAGGAGCGTGCCGATAAAATAAACAAGGCAGATGCCATGATATTCCAAACTGAAAAACAGTTAAAGGAACTTGGCGATAAAATTCCTGCTGACAAAAAGGCTCCTATTGAGTCCGCTCTAAGTGAACTTAAGGAGGCTCACAAGAACCAGAACCTTGATGCCATAGATGCAGCCATCAAGAAACTTGAGGATTCACTGCACGCAGCGTCACAAGATATGTACAACGCAGCCAACGCACAAGGCGGTGCACAAGGCAATCCGTTTACTGGTCCAAACGGTCCATTCAGCGGTGCACAAGGCAACCCATTTACTGGTCCAAACGGCCCATTCAGTGGTGCTCAAGGTGGTTCTAACGGTGGCTCCAGCAGTGGCTCTAACGGTGGCTCTAACGGAGGCGGCGTCCAAGACGCAGACTTTGAGGAAGTGAAATAAGTCAAATAAGTTTGATATACAATTATGAAAATCCCGCACAACTCAAGTAGTTATACGGGATTTGCATTATAAAAATGTCAATATTGACATAAATTTAATGTAAACAATGGAGCTTGTCGGGTAACTTGTCGGGTAACTTGTCGGATACACAGAAAGATACCCTCCAAGTACATCGTAGTAATTATTTTCTGTTTCCATAATCTGGTTTGCCTAAACAATCAGTATCATATCACTTCCCAATGTCCTGTCTTATTGCTCCCCACATATTTGATTAGATTCATATCTCGAAGGAAATAAAGGTCACGTTTAATTGTGATAACACTTACCCCCAATGAGTTGGATAATACTTGAGCATTTATCGTATCATTTATCGTATCATTTACTTTGCCATTTTTGATAGCGTCATAAATTTTTCGCTGTCTTTCAGTGAATTGCAGTGATTTTATCGTATCATCCACTGACCATTTATCTACCATTTCCCCTGCCACTGAACTCGTAAATTGATCAATGTCTGTCTTTAAGTGCTTGCAATGCAGAGAGGTCATGAAGTCAATGAATATATTGACATCCTCTGCTTCCCGTGCATCAATAAGAGATTGAATGTATTCTGCTTTATCTTCTTTAAGCACCTTGGTTGGCAAAACATCATACTCCATTTGAATTAAGTTCATCAACAATCTGCTGGTTCTGCCATTTCCGTCAGCCCATGGATGAATAGTCACTAATTCAAAGTGAGCCCAAAAACTAAGGTCATAAATTGATGCCACATCATTAACATCAATTTCCTTTCTGCGTTTATTAAGTTCATTGCAAAATGCCTGTAGTTTTACAGGAACTTTCAAATATGACATATATGACTTTCCCTCAAAACCTGCTGTAACATTTAGTTTGCGTAATTCTCCACGTGCAGCAGAAAAGTCGCCACCAGCAGAGTGATACTCAGAACCAGTACGTGACATAACCTTTGATGCAAGCAGAACAAGCCAATCAATGGTTATGTCTTCATGTTTCTTTATCCATACCCTACCATAATCGTATGCATTCTTAAGATCAAGGTTCATGTTCTGTTCTACAATAGTACGCTTGCTGGAAGTGATACCCTCATCGAATAGTAATTTTGCTTCCACCTCTGTCACGGTAGAACCTTCAATAGCTGTTGAATGGGTGATAATGCTATATAGATAGAACTTATCATAGTCTATCTGGTCTATGATTCCAAGCTTTCTGTGCTGTTGAAGCAAATCTTGAAGTATATATTTATGCTCTTGTGTCATTTTATAATCGCCAATAATACAAATTACAAATATAGCAAATTTGCAGTACATATGCAATATATTAGCAATATTTTATGAACGTTATTTCACCGTCAGCAGAAACTCCGCTGCACATAAGAGACCTATAGCCCAAGCAAATGGATTATGGAACATAAGTGTCACTGCCAGAATGCCGTCTATAAGAAGTATCATAGATGCCACCTGTATGGTTGATTTTAGTTTGGGAAACTCTGCAATTTTGCTTTTCGCCCACAGTACGTAACCACCTAACACAATCAGTAGCAGACCACACATCAGGCTCATATAAATCATAGCATTCTGCCTTGCTTGAGGCAACACATCCAAACCCTTGCTTATCAACGGAGTAAAGGTTGCAATAATATGCACCACACCCATTACGACTATGGCAATAGAGACAATTGTAATAAATTTATTTTTCATACCATTCATATATTTATTATTGTTTTACCCACCACCCTATATAGGTGAACGCAAGGCAAAGAGCCAGCGTGCCAAAGGCATAAAGAAGCCCAAGTCCTACTTGTCCGTCCTTTATCAGAAGCAAGGTGTTATGTTTGCCATCAGGGTAAACGCATAGCGGAGCATACTACCCACAGCCCCACCTACGGCAACCAACAAAAATGATTTCAAAATATTCATATTCTAAACTGAAGGCTTGTTTACTATTGGAAATTTTTGCATACTGTAGCCTAATTGTTTAAGGTGTACAGATGCTCCTATTATATACATAACACGTAAGGTTCTGACAAATAGGTAAAAAGCATCAGTTGAGCCGGGCTCAACACCTTGATGCAGCAACATATTGTTTGCTTTGTCTGCACACAAATGGAATGCATTGTCAAGCATTGTGGCATTATCATCACCTAATTTATAGTGTAACACATTCTGCACTATATGCTCATCCATATCGTCAAAACCCTTAAAACCTAACAATGACTTATAGGAGCGTGTTTTATTCTGTTTCCAATCAGTATCCCACCAATGTGCCACAGCCGCACCTATGTATGCAGTCCAAGCAAGCGTAGCCAACGGGTAGCTGTTATACTCTCTGACTGCATCAACCATAAAATCAGCGGAAAGGTCCTTCCACTTATCCTCAATATCCACACTTGACGGCAACTTACCACTTAACAAGCCACGCTCATTACAAAGTGTAACCAACTGCTGCAAGAGTTCCGCTTCATAGCGATCATACATTTCAATATTCATATTCTTTTGTTCCATAGCGGTACAAAGATACAAATAAAATTTGTACCTTTGCACCACAAAAACCAACACTATTATGGATATTCTAAAAAAATTGTTTGGTTTTAACCCCCAAACAATGACCATCAAGAATGAAATTGTTGCAGGTGTGACATCATTTTTGGCAATGGCATATATACTTGCCGTCAACCCTTCAATGTTTTCAGCCATTATGCCTGTTGAATCTGTTTTTACAGCAACAGCACTTGCGGCAATAGTTGGAACATTGGTTATGGCGTTCTATGCCAAGATGCCGTTTGGGCTTGCACCCGGAATGGGATTAAACGCATTTTTTGTATTTGTTGTATGCCTTACAATGGGGCATACCTGGCAGTTTGCTCTTACAGCGGTGTTCATTGAGGGGTTGATATTCATTCTACTTACAGTTACAAATTTTAGAAGTCTGATAGTCAACTCAATTCCAGATTCACTAAAAAGAGGATTAAGCGTTGGTTTTGGTTTGTTTATAGCATTAATAGGTTTTGAAAATGCACATATAGTTGTAAGTCATCCTTCAACTGTGGTATCGTTAGGTTCAATATCAGACCATAATGTAATAATATGTCTGATAGGGCTTGTTATTACAGGCACTCTTGTATCGCTGAAAATCAAGGGAGGAATGTTGATTGGTATCATAGCAACCACTATTGTGGCTATACCTTTTGGGCTAGTTCATTATAACGGTGTGGTTTCAATGCCTGGCAGTCTTGAACCTATATTCTGCAAATTTGAATGGGGTGAGATATTCTCTTTTGATATGTTGATAGTTGTGTTTACATTCTTGTTTATGGATATGTTTGACACTATCGGAACAGTGGTAGGGGTTATTACAAAATCAAAACAGATTGACCCTAACTGTCCTGATTACCCTATAAAAAAGGCTTTTATGGCTGATGCAGTGGCAACAGTGGCAGGTGCCATGTTTGGAACTTGCACCACCACAACATATATTGAGAGTGCGGCAGGCATTGCAGAAGGTGGAAGGAGCGGACTTACAGCATTTGTAATAGCGGTATGTTTTGGTTTGGCTATGCTGTTTTCTCCTTTGTTTCTGGCAATTCCAAGTGCCGCTGTCGCTCCCGTTCTGATAATTGTAGGTGCATTTATGATAACTCCTATAAATGATGTTGATTTGAATGACATGTCAGAGGCATTGCCGTTTTTCTTATGCTCAATTTCCATTCCTTTCACATATTCTGTCTCAACAGGACTTGCAATAGGAATGTTGTCTTATCTGTTTATTAATCTTTGTATCGGCGGATATAAGAAACTGACAATACCTATGTATGTGTTGTCAGCCATTTTGCTTGCAGGACTTATTTTTGCTTAGAATATTGAAATGACTGACAATTGCACATGCACTGAAACCCCTTTGATTCTGACACTAAAAAGTGAGATTGCAAATAGAAAGAAAAGTGGCATATACTATAGAACATTATTGGATTTTTCTTACAATTCCAACAGATTGGACGGCAACTCACTAACGTATGAGCAAATAAGTGGCATGTATGAAGCCAACACCCTATACTCAACATATAACGCAATTAATGTAGATGAGATTATAGAGATGTTAAACCAATTTGATTGCTTTGATTACATAATTGAACATACCGGTGATGAGCTGACGGATATATTTATCGCTAATCTTTATGCAATGTTGAAAGTTGGCACCTTTGACTATAGAGCAAACAAAGATATTGTTGTACAGTATAAAGTTCAAGCAAAAGCACTAAAAACAGAATTGTCAAAATATAGTTCATTAAAAGAGAAGTCTGTTGATGATATATTAAACATACTTGTTATGATTGAGAATACACAGCCATTTGATGACAGCAATGGTATTATTGGCAGATTAATAGTTTTCAAGGAATGTCTGGCAAACAGAATCACCCCTTTTATTTTCAAAGATGACAAGAAAGTGATTTATTTTCAAGGTATCCACAGGTGGAATAAGACAAGGCATCACTTGAAGGATTTGTGTTTTATGGAACAGAAGGACTACTCTGCCTTAATGAAGCATTATAAAATTGAATCCTAAATAAATGATTATTTATGTAATAATAGGAGTACTTGTGGGTTGCCTTGGTGCTATGGCTGGCATTGGAGGAGGGGTTATCATTGTGCCGTTGCTCTCATTTTTCTTTGGATTTTCACCCCAAATGGCAGTTGGCACATCAATGTTTGTGGTGTTCATAAACTCTCTTAGCGGTTCCATCGGCTACATAAGAAGACGGATGGTGTGTTGGGACGCTGCATGGAAATTTGCCATTGCAACCATTCCTGGAGCGTTTCTTGGCGGCTACGTAGCAGACTTTATGCAAGGAAAGGTATTCTTTATTGTTTTTGGCTTTTTCTTCTGTCTGTTTGCCGTAAATATGTTTTACAAGACAAACAAAAAGAGTGGAAACACCGATGATAGCATGGATATACCTGAAAACTATAATTGGAAACTTGGCACTATATGTAGTGTAGGGGTTGGTTTTCTTGCAAGTATTCTTGGTATTGGCGGAGGGGTAATCCACGTTCCAATGATGACCTATCTTCTGAAATTTCCTGTTAAGCGTGCCGTTGCCACTTCTACAGTGATTCTTGCTGTATCGGCTGTAGCAGGCACTACCTCCCACGCCGCTCTTGGACATATTGATTGGATTGTGGCACTATGTCTTGGAGCAGGGGCTTGTATCGGGGCTCAAATTGGAGTGCTGATAGCCTCAAAAGTCAAATCAAAAGTTATTGTTGATATAGTTGCAGCCCTTGTGCTTATGATTGGCATAAAGTTCCTGTTTGAAGCCTTAGGGTAATATATGAGGCATTTTCAGTCAAACATTCCTGTTGAAAGGTAGCGTTCTCCTGTATCGGGGAGAAGAACAACAATATTCTTTCCTGCATTTTCAGGAAGTTGTGCCAACTTGACTGCCGCACACAATGCCGCACCTGAAGATATACCAACAAGCACACCTTCCTTGCGTGCCATAAGTTTGCCAAAAGAGTATGCATCAGAGTCTGAAACGGTAATTACTTCATCATAAACACTTGTATCAAGCACCTCCGGAATAAAACCGGCACCTATTCCCTGAATCTTATGCGGACCGGCAATGCCCTTTGAAAGGAACGGCGATGCCTCTGGTTCAACTGCCACCACCCTTACTGACGGCTTTTTACTCTTAAGATACTTGCCTGTGCCTGAAAGCGTGCCACCTGTGCCTACTGTTGCCACAAAAATATCAATATTGCCGTCTGTATCGGCAAAAATCTCAGGACCTGTAGTGTCAAAATGTGCCTTTGGATTGGCAGGATTTACAAACTGACCCGCAACAAAACCTCCCGGAATTGATTTTGCAAGTTCATTTGCCTTTTCAATTGCACCCGTCATGCCTTTTGAGCCTTCAGTAAGTACAAGTTCTGCCCCGTACGCCTTCATAAGCTGACGGCGTTCAATGCTCATGGTTTCAGGCATGGTTATTATAACTCTATATCCGCGCGATGCCGCCACACTTGCAAGACCTACGCCTGTATTACCTGACGTAGGCTCAATAACAACTGAATCCTTAGTAAGTTTTCCTGATTGCTCCGCCTCATCCAAAATGAATTTGGCAACACGGTCCTTGGCACTGCCGGCAGGATTAAACAACTCAAGTTTTGCTATCAGATTAGACTTTAGAGAAAACCATTTCTCTATGTTCCTCAACTCCATTAAAGGGGTTCTGCCTATAAGGGCATCAACCGCTGAATAAATTTTTGACATACTAACAATGTGTTAAAATTTTTAACATTTCAATAATTCTTCAAATGATTTTTGTGCATACAGGTCAGTCATTCCTGAAATATAGTCAACAACCGCCTTTACATAAAGTTCTTGAGTGTCCAAATTACCATATATCTTCTTGTTACACAAATTACTATAAGGAATTTTCAATAATGATTCATCTCCGATGCCTTCATTACAGTACATTGCAATCCACTCCGCAAACTCCCTTACAAAATCAAGACCGTCAAAGCGGCGGTTTGCAATAAAGTGAATCGTATCACTGCCGCTGTAGTATTTCATCAACACTCTAAATAATTCATTTATAATAAGTTGTGAGTATTTCCTATAAGTTTCAAGGCGTGGGTTCTTATAAATGTTTTCATTATTAAAGTTCTTGATTCTACATAACAGTTCATACACTTCAGGACTGAAACACAACCCCTTTTCAGGAGAACTGTTCCTACAGATATCAAAAATCAGATTATGAATTATTGAAGTGGTGTTAATGGACTCTCCGTTTCCAAAAGCGGCTGACATTTCACGCAATTCCGCTTTTTGAGCATCACTAAAATAACCAAGAATAGTTGCATCCTCTATATCCCTGCCTAAATATGCAATCTTGTCAGACAGCTTTACAACGCAACCCTCCCATGTACATGACTGAAACTGACCCGCTTTCTTAAAATCATTCAAATCAATAAGTTGCGTACGAGGTTTCAAACTACTTTCATCAATTTCTCCGCAATGTGAAATAATACCGTCTCTTACAGCATACGTAAGATTCAGGTTCTGCATACGCTCCCGATGGTCAGGCAAAATTTCAATATCGTCAATAAAATGAAGTCCGTTACGCTCATGCCAGAATGACTCATTCAGATATTGCTTTGTTATATTGTTCAAAACCATCTCACCGTGATGTCCAAAAGGTGCGTGACCAAGGTCATGTCCAAGTGCAATAGCCTTAACCAACTCAAGATTCAATCCCAAAGCCTCAGCAAGTGTAAACGCAACAGAACCTACATGAGTTACATGTTCCATACGAGTACATATATGGTCATTGCCCGCCCCACCAAAAAAGACCTGAGTCTTATGCTTTAACCTTCTGAATCCAAATGAGTGAAGAATACGAGTGTAGTCTCTGTCAAAATCAGAACGGACATCACCTTCTCTCTTGTAAATAGGTAATTCTCTGTGCGTTAAACGCTCATCGGAATTACTTGCCGCTACACTTTGAAATTCATTCATAAATTTGTAATATTAGTATGACAAAGTTAGTGGTATTTTCCGTATTTTGCAAAAAAATACCACATAGCGCATTGTTAACCAAATAAAAATCACTAATTTTGCACGATAAAAAATCATAAGCATGAAAAAACTTTTACTTACTGTTGTTTTTACATCGTTTGTAATAAGCAACATATTTGCACAAAGATTGCTGACACTTGAAAACTGCACCCAACTTGCTTTAGGTGAGGACAATCAACTGAAAATTGACATTGAGGCGGAGGCCTCAGCCTCTGACCTAAGAAAGGCTGCGTTTGCCGGTTTCTTTCCAAAACTGAGTGCAAACGGCATGTACATGTGGAATGAAAAGAACATTGCCCTGTTGCCAAACCAACTTGCAACCAGATTGGGTACATTCAATGCCGCAAACGGCTCATTTACATTCTCTAATCCTGACTTTCTTAAAGACCTGCCTGCCGTAAAAGACGCTCTGAGTTCAGTGTTGGGCGACGGATACCAAAGCGTTCATGACAAAGCCACTTTTGACATTCACAATGTATTTGTGGCTCAAGTCGGGGTGGTTCAGCCAATATATATGGGCGGCAGACTTACAAACCTGTATAAAATGTCTCAAAGTGCAGAGAAAATAGCACAGATGAAAAGCAAAGGAGACAAAGAGAACACCATAGTAAAAGTTAACGAGGCGTTTCTGCTGACCGTATCGTTGCAGGAAAAAGTAAAATTGGCGGCACAATACACTGACCTTTTGAAAAAACTTCTTGAAAACGTTGAATCTGCTGTAGAGGAGGGAGTTGCCACAAAATCAGACATTCTTAAGGTTAAGGTCAAACTAAATGAATCAGAACTGATTAAGTCAAAGGCAGAGAACGGACTTGCAATGTCAAAAATGACACTTTGCAAACTTTGCGGACTTCCGCTCAATGCAGACATAACTCTTGACACTTCAAATATTGACAGTTACTCCTTAACAACAGAAAACACTTTCATTGACTCCACAAGAATTAAGAACAGGTCAGAGATTCAGATACTTGAGGAGTCAGAAAAACTGTCAAAGGCGGCAGCCAAACTTTCAAGTGCAGGGCTTCAGCCAAACATTGTTGCCGCAGCCAACTATGTAGCATCATCGCCAAATGTTCTTGACGGCTATAACAAAGACTTTTTAGGTGGGTTCAACGTTGGTGTAGTGGTTAATATTCCTATTGCCCACGCCGATGCCATATACAGATACAAAGCGGCAAAACATGCTGCAAACGTTGCAAAACTTGAATTGGAAGATGCCACAAAGGCATTTACCGTTGAAGCAAATCAAACAGCATTTAGAGTTCAAGAGGGCAATAAGAACCTTAAGCAGGCATTATTGAACTTGGAGAACGCTGATGAGAACCTACGTTTGGCAGAGGAGGCATATAATGAGGGCGTTGCCACAGTAACAGATGTCATGATTGCCCAAACAGGTTGGCAAACGGCATACAATCAAAAAATTGACGCTGCCATTGACCTGCGTAGCAGTGAACTATTACTAAAGAAACAACTTGGAAAACTTACAGATAAATAATATGGATAACAAAGACAAAAAAAACAGTTTGCTTGTTGGCTTGATAGCCATACTTGAAGTGGTTATTATAGTTGCCATCATTGGCGTGTTTGTGTATAAGCCTGAACCTGAAGTAATAGCAGGTGAAGCAGAAGCCTCAGAATACAGAGTCTCAGGCAAAATTCTTGGACGTGTAGAGGAGTTCTTTGCTGAAGAGGGAGACTTTGTACACAAAGGAGACACGCTTGTTGTAATAAGCAGTCCTGAAACTGAAGTGCAACTTGCACAGGCACAAGCCGCAAAAAGTGCCGCAGACGCTGCACAACAGAAAGCAATGAAAGGTGCCCGTTCAGAGCAGGTGCAAAGTGCATACGAGGTGTACCAAAAGGCAAGAACCGCAAGAGAGATTGCAGAGCAGACATATCAGCGTGTTCAACGTCTGTATGACAAGGGCGTGGTTTCTCTTCAAAAAAGAGATGAAGCAGAAGCGTTGTACAACTCAGCCAAAGCGTCAGAAAAAACATCACTGTTACAATACAATATGGTAAGGAATGGTGTTGATGAAGAGGGCAAAGCCGCCGCTCAGGCTATGGTTGACCAGGCTGACGGTGCCATAAAGATGGTAAATGAACTGATTAAGGAGAAATTTCTTGTAGCGCCTATTGACGGTGTAATTGAAGGAATATTCCCACACAAAGGTGAGTTGGTTGCTCCTGGTGCACCTGTAATGAGCATTGTTGATGAATCTGACATGTGGTTTGTTTTCTCTGTAAGAGAAGACCAACTTGCAGGTTTTGGTGTAGGGTCAGAGTGGATGATAAAAATACCTGCACTTGGCAAACGTACCTATCGAGTTAAAATAACCCATATTAAGGCAATGGCAAGTTATGCAACATGGCGTGCAACCACAGCCAGTGACCAATATGATGTCCGCACATTTGAGGTTAAGGCTCGTCCAATGGAGACAATTGAAGGATTACAGCCTGGCATGACAGCCATTATCCGCCAAAAAGACCAAGATTTGGATTAACTTGAACACCTTTAGAGATATATTAAATGTAGCAAAGCGTGAAATCACAATAATGTTTTCACGTCCGTTGTACATAATTGCAACCGTGGTTGTAATGCTGATTTGCTGTTTCTTTTTTGCCACGATTCTTCAACAGGGAGTTCCTGAGCGTATGCCTATCGGAGTGGTTGATTTAGACCGTACAACAACATCGCGTAATATCATTCACCAACTTAACTCAATGCAGATGGTGGAGGTTACCAAGCAATGCCACTCATACGCAGAGGCAAGAGACTTACTGCAACGCGGTGATATTTATGGGTTTATTGTAATTCCTCATAATTTCTATAATGAATTGGCGGGGCTTAAAAGACCAAAACTTAGCGTTTACACAAACAATACATACACTGTTGCAGCAAATATGGCATACAAACAGCTACTGATGATGTGTAACTTAGTATCGGGTGCCTTACAACTGCAAGTTTTCACAGGAATTGGTCTTACTGAACCGCAGGCTATGGCACTGATTCAGCCTATTGTTGTTGAAACACACCAGATAGCAAATCCAAAATCAAACTACTCAATATACCTTATAGGAACTATTCTACCAGGTATTCTTGGTTTGATTATTCTAACCACCACAATATTCTCAATAGGAATTGAGATGAAAGACAAGACCTCTCATGATTGGCTTAAAACTGCAAACGGCTCCATGCCTGTTGCACTTATAGGAAAAATATTTCCGTACAGTGTCATTTACATAATTTTAGGAATATGTTGCAACACCCTAATGTATAAGGTCCTTGACTTTCCTGTTGCAGGTTCCTTCTTTGCAATGAGTATGAGCCTGCTCATATATGTATGTGCAATGCAAGCAGTTGCTGTTCTTATCATTGGATTATTGCCTTCAGTGCGTACCGCATTGAGTATAGGTGCATTATATGGAATGTTGGCATTTTCAATGTCAGGGTTCACATACCCTGCCATGGCCATGCTACCTGCATTTAGGTCTCTCACCTGGCTGTTCCCGTTAACACACTACTACCATGTATATGTTAATGAGGCTCTACTTAACGGTCCTGTAGAGAACACCGTTTTACCAATCATATATATGCTCTTGGCGTTAATTCCGCCACTATTCATAGTAAAAAGACTGCATTATGCAGCAGAACATCTAAACTACCCTACCAAATAATGTCATTGTTTTCAAACATATTGCAAAATGCAAGCAAGACCGTACGTTTTGTTTGGAGGGTTATTACAGATACAGTCAGTGCGGTTTTTCATGACGGAGGCGTAATTACCATATTCTTTGTGGCAAGTCTAATATACCCTGTACTTTACGGATTCCTGTGTTGGGAAAACACTGTCAAGGAGGTGCCTATAATTGCCGTTGACCTGTCAGGAAGCCATGAAAGTATGCGGTTTTTGCGTAAAGTTGACGCATCGCCCGATGTAAAGATTGTATACAGATGTACATCTATGACGGAGGCTGAACGCCTGCTAAAGGCACAGAAGGCACACGGAATAATCTATTTCCCAAGAGATTACGCTGACAACCTGAAAGGTCTTAGAGGACAGGCACACGTATCACTTTACTGTGATATGACCACCTTCCTGTATATGAAGAACCTGCTTCTGCCTGCAAACATGGTAATGCTTGAGGAGATGCACCAAATTCAGCTTAAGCGTCTTAACAGTTTGGGTATCAGCGATGAACTTGCATACGAACTGACACAAGGTGCTCCGTATGAAGAGACAAAACTGTACAATCCTATTGACGGATACGGTTCATTCCTTATCCCGCCTGTGCTTGTTCTTATTATCCTGCAGACTATGTTCTTAGGAATCTGCATGTTAAGAGGTACTTTCTATGAGGAGAAACAGACAATATACCAAGCCAATGCACACCATTTCTCTCATGCCATTTTGGTAACCATTGGTATGGCACTTGCATTTTTCATAATATATATAGGACTAAGCGTAATTGACCTGATTCTTATTCCACATGTATTCAAGAATCTGCCACACATTGGCAATCCTATTTACATTTTAAGATTTATAGTGCCAATGTTGCTTGCCACTATATTCTTCTCTCTGTTTGTATCAGGATTCCTACATAACAGAGAGACAGGCATGGTTATATTGCTGCCAACATCGCTTATATTCCTGTTTATTGCCGGTGTGTCATGGCCTCAGCCTTGCATTCCTAAGGCTTGGAGAATACTTTCATATTTCTTCCCTTCAACATGGAGTATGCACGGATACCTGCATCTGAGTTCAATGGGTGCAAACATGCTGCAAATCAAAAAAGAGTTTGATGCACTATGGATGTTGACAGGATTTTACTTTGTTCTTACGGTAGTTCAGCAGTACATAACATTCCGTAAAGCAAGAAAGCAGTAAAAAAAGTTGAACTTTTTTTGGTTTTGCTTATAAATTACACTATCTTTGCGGTCGCAAAGCAAAATGGCGGGATAGCTCAGTTGGTTAGAGCGTCGGATTCATAACCCGGAGGTCTCGAGTTCAATTCTCGATCCCGCTACAAAATTTGCAAGCCACCCAATTATCTTTCTCCTTAAATCCGTTAAGTCTTAACCCCAAACCTTTGGCACATTGCTCAAGTTTTGGCATATCCTCTTTGTAAAAGCCGCTCATATACAGAGTTCCACCTTTATTCATGGATTTAGTGTAGGTCTCCATATCAGCAAGAAGAATATTCAGGTTTATATTTGCAAAAATCACATCAAAACATCTGTTGCCTATTTGTGAGGCAGAACCCAACTCTACATTCATTGACACGCCATTCATAGAAATGTTCTCCTTTGCATTATTGACGCTCCACTCATCAATATCAATCCCCGTTACTTCCGATGCTCCTTTTCTTGCGGCAAGTATGCCAAGCACCGCCGTACCGCAACCCATATCAAGAACTTTCTTTCCTTCAAAATCATCATCTAAAATCCATTCAAGCATCATTGATGTGGTTTGATGGGAGCCTGAGCCAAATGCCATTTTAGGATTTATAAGAATCTTATACCTACATTCTGGAACATCAGTATGAGAAGTGCCGCAAACTACGCATCGGTTGTCTATAGTTACAGGTTTGAATGAATTTTGCTCCCACTCCTCATTCCAATCCTTATCAGGCATATCCTCAAATGAAAAGTTGTAATTTTCAAGAAGAGCAGTTAAACCTTCAATGTTGAAAATGGTCTTATCAATGTAAGCGTTAAGAATCTTTGACTTGCCTGACTCAGTGGTTTCAAAAGAGCAACAACCATATTCTGAAAGATTATAGGTTATGACATCAGCCTCATATTCAGGCAAAAAAGTAACATCAACGCATATTTTTACATATTTCATATTGGAGAATATTAAAAAATTATATAACTTTACAAATCTGTATGCAAATATAGTATAAATTATGAAACGTACAGTCATTTTTGCATTAGTGCTTTGCCTTGCAGGTTCATTATTTGCCCAAAGCCTTTATGATGACGTCTATTACACGCCGTCAAAGTCAACATCCACATCAAAAACAACCACTAAAACCACCAAAACCACCGTTCAAACAGTACAGACAACGCGTGACATTGATGAATACAACCGTTTTTACCAATCGTCATCTACTGCAGCACAGCCTGTTGAATTAAGCAATGATGACTATAAGTACACATCTCAAATCATTAAATATTATAACCCCGATGTTGTATCAGACTCCCAAAAGGTTGTAATTCAGAATATTAACAATTACTATAGTTCAGAGCAATGCAACTGTGGAGGTTGTTACTCTTGTAATAACTGTATCTGCGGAAAGAATAAGTGCAACTGCAAGAACTGTAGCAGTAATATTTATGTTGGCGTAGGTTGGAATTGGGGCTGGGGAGGATGGTATGACCCTTGGTATCGCCCTTGGGGACCATATTATGACCCATGGTATGACCCTTGGTATCGTCCGTGGGGACCATATTACCCTGGATACAGACCTGTACCATATCCTGTTTATCCCGTATATCCTGTTTATGTAAACACAGGTGGCACAAGCGGTCATACCCGTAGCAATACAGGATATTCAACAGGTTCAACCAGAAGCACCAGCGGCTATAGTGGCGGTTACAAACCTGCCGGTTCAAGTTCAAGTAGCAGTGCATACACATCAGGACATACACGCAGTTCAAGTAGCGGATACAACACCGCAACATATAAAAGCACCTCTACCCCAACCAATACTGTAAGCCGTAGCAGCAGTACAAATACATCGAGTGGAAACACACGTACCATTTCAGGAGGCTCAAGCGGTTACAGCAGTGGCAACAGCAGAAGCAGTTACGGTGGTTACAGCGGTGGCGGCTATAGTGGCGGACGCTCGTCAGGCGGATACAGCGGCGGCGGTGGCGGAAGAAGTAGATAAAGGAGAAAGGAGAAAGGAGAAAGGAGAAATTTTGGAGTAGCGAGAGCAGAAAAAATTTATTTTTATGCCGAGTCACAACAAAATTCACAACGAAGTTGTAAAGGAGAAAGGAGAAAAAAGAATTATGAAAAAATTTGGTTTGAAAATACTGTCATTGATTTTTGTTGTTGGGTTATGCCCTGCAATATTACAGGCACAATGCCTTACAAATTACGATACCTACAAATTCGGGCAGCAGGACCTTAACGGTACCGCCAGATTTGTGGCAGTCGGTGGTGCTATGGGTGCATTAGGTGGTGATGCAACCACTATTTTCTACAACCCTGCAGGTATCGGCATTTACCGTTCATCAGAAATAACAGCATCGCTCAATGTTCATTGGGATAATGCAACCCTTTCTACAGATAACTATAAAGGCCCTACTGAAAGGCGTGTAAGTGCCAATCTTGAGAACATTGCGTACGTAGGTCATTGGGATTTTGGATATTCAGAGAATAAGGAGTATGGTTTGAGTTTTGGCGTTGCATACAACCGTATGAAGAATTTTGACCGCAACGGCAGATACGGCATAACAAAGAACTATTCTAAAACTCAATTTCTTGCCGGCGATGCCTACGGACAATCACCAGAAGCCTTACTTGATGAAAAAGGCAGATTTTCAAATCCAAACATTGGATACAGAGCCATACTTGGATTCTCCACATTTATGTTTGACCCTACCGTTGACTCTGAAGGGAAGTGGGATAACGGGTACATTTCATACTATGACAAAAATTGTCAAGGACAATTCATATCAAGTGAAGCCACATTCTCTGAAAGCGGACACGCTGATGAGTTTGCAGTCAGTTTTGCAGGAAACATAAAAAACATATTCTATTTAGGAATGAGTTTTATATGCAACTATACCTCATACTCACGCATAGATAAATATTATGAGTATTTCAATGACAACAGACAACTGTCAACATTATCAAAATTTGATGAGAGCGGAACCGCTTTCACATACAAAGTGGGATTTATTCTCAGACCTACAAGTTGGCTTAGAATAGGCGGTGCCTACCATACCCCGTCATATTACAATGCCAGGTCTTCAAACTACAGTGAAGCCTCATCTAATTTGGATTTACAAAAAGCACCTGCCGATGCTTACGGAAGCATTTATACTCCTACAAACTCTGAAAGAGCATATATAAACGCTCCCATGAAGGCTATTGGAAGTTTGGGATTTGTTCTTGGAAAATACGGATTTATTGGGCTTGAATACCAATGGAACAATGAGTCAGGTGCTGTGTTGAATGACAACACAAAATTCAACAACCAAGCCATTATGGAAAAATATAAGACAGAAGTGGTTGACACCCACACTGCAAGAATAGGTGTGGAAATAAAGCCTATTGACGCTTTCTCTGTAAGGCTTGGCGGTGGGTATCGCACGGCGGCAAACAAGAGCAATGCAAGCAGATGGTATTACACAGCGGACACCCGTACAGATGTAAGTTATACAAATGACAAAGGTTCTTATTATGTAACCGCAGGATTGGGTTACAGATTAGGCCGTCACTCAATAGACTTGGCTTATATGTGGCATGTAACCAACTATAATTATTTTGAGTTTGGAGGTGCAGTGCCTATGAATTTAAGGGATGTAAACAATCAGTTCCTTATTTCATACGCAGTAAGGTTCTGATACTTTCTGCGGCAACATCAGAGGCTATAGCGTCACCAAGTGCTGACGCTATTTCTTTATAACCGTCCTTAATATTTTTTCTGCACTCATCATTATACAAAATATCATCCAAACATTGCTGTACATTCTCTTTTGTATAATTAAATGCCACAAGTTCCTTTACAAGTTCCCTCTCTAAAATGATATTCACAAGAGAAATATATGAAACTTTAAGCATATATTTTCTTCCAAATTTATATAGCAGTTTAGGTATAACTATTGGATAGACAACAACCTCAGGAACATTGAACAAAGCAGTTTCAAGTGTTGCCGTACCTGAATTGACTATGGCGGCATCAGCAAAAGAGAGCAACGGATATGTTAAATCATACACCTTAACAATGTTACTGTCAACATTATCATATAGTTTTCTGTCAACAGCACCTGTGCAAGCCATTACAAACTGACAATCATTGTACTTTGACTTATCAAGTTTATTCAGTACCTTAATGGTATGTTCCACCTCCTGTTTTCTGCTGCCAGGTAGCAATGCAACAATTTTTTTATCTGCATCCAATCCGTTAAGCAGAAAAAAATCCTCTTTTTTAACAATATTTGCTTCCGCCACACTCTGCACGCACGGATTACCTATATACTCCACATTCTCATATCCGTGGCTTCTGTAAAACTCAACTTCAAACGGGAATATACAATATACCTTGTCAATATATTTCTTTATTTGTTCAACCCTACCCTCTTTCCAAGCCCATATCTTAGGCGGAATATAATATACAACAGTCAGGTTTAAGACAATTTTGGCATATTTGGCTATTTCAAGATTGAATCCGGGGTAATCTATCAGTATAAGTATATCAGGAGCAAACTGTGCAATATCGTCCTTACAGTCAGCAATGTTTCCAAGTATCTTTCTGGCGTTCATTGCCACTCTTACAAAACCCATAATGGCGGTATCCTTGTAGTGCTTTACAAGTTCACCACCCTCTGCAAGCATTTTATCGCCACCATAGTAACGGAATTGGGCGTTAGGGTCTCTCTTTATTATTGACTTTATCAGGTTACTGCCGTGTAAGTCTCCTGACGCCTCTCCTGCTATAAGATAATATTTCATAATTTTTCTAAACTAAATCAAACAAACTGCAATAAGAAAAGAAAAATTATGAAATACTTTTCCTTTTCTATTGGGGCGTATCCCCAAACCCCTACGCTTCGCGGTGGGCTAAAGCCCTTTATTAACTTTTAACTATACAAACAAGTAAAACAACAACATCAGGTATGGGGTGATGCCCAAGATTCCTCCTTTACAGAGTTTCCAACGCTCTGTTTTGTATCCCCAAAAAAGCACAAGAGAACTTGGCATTTGGCAAAATATTACATAATTAAGGAATACAGGTTGGTTTATCCAATGGCTGACATCTTGGAACGCCATTCCTGACAACGATTCCCAAGTAAAAGCAAATATAATAAACGGAATAATCAGACAAAGTCCAAAACCAAGAAAGAAGTTGTCAAACTTTTTTGGAGTCATAATTCCAACTTTTTAGAGTTTCAACACTCTGATAATGAGTTAAATCTATATGACATGGAACTATTGAGGCATAACCTGCCTTAAGGGTTCCCTCATCTGTATCCTCAGCATCGGGTTCAAAATTATTGAACGTACCCGTTAGCCAATAGTATTTGTTACCCGCAGGGTCTGTACCCTCCACAAAACGCTCCTGCCACCTGCCACGGCTTTGCCTTACAATTTTAGCACCTTTGATTTCTCCTACAGGGAAATTTACATTCAGGCAAATTCCTGTTGGCAAGCCATCTTCCAACACCTTTTTAATAAGCCTTACAGAGTGTTTTACAGCCTCTGTCATATCTGCGTTTGGGTCGTATGAACACAGTGACAATCCCATTGAAGGTATCCCCTCTGCACACCCTTCAAGAGCCGCTCCCATAGTACCTGAATAAATTACATTTATTGATGAATTTGTACCATGGTTTATTCCTGCAATAAGCAAATCAGGTTTCTTGTCAAGAATTGTGTACATTCCTATCTTTACGCAATCACAAGGTGTGCCGTTACATCTGTACATTGTAAGATTGCCGTTTGTGTACTGTTTCCAGTAACGCAGCGGTGTGGTTACCGTTATTGCCTTTGACTGTGCGGAACGGGGTCCGTCAGGAGCCACAACAACAATATTGCCAAGGTCCTTTATTGCCTCAACAAGACAATTCAAACCCTTAGCGGTTATGCCATCATCGTTGGTTACTAAAATAGTTTTCATATTAGTGCTTAGTCACTTTCAACTTTGTTAAAACAAGTTTTAACCATGTTACTTCGTCACTCGGCATAACTTAAGTAAACTTAGTTCTGCTCTCGTTCCTAGTAACAGTCAACTATAAGATATCTATATTATTTTCTGAAATCACTTTAACTGCTTTCTCCATATCGTCAGGCTTAATGGCGGTAATGGCTCTATCGCTGTCTGAATACGCATACATATACTCAATATAGACCTTTGCTTCTGCAAGAATATCCAAAATCTTGTTTAGCGTACCCGGCTTATTTGCCATCTTAATGCCAATGATGTCTGTAACAGAAACAGCAAAACCATACTTTTTAAGTTCCTCCTTTGCCTTTTCAGTATCATCAACCAAAAGACGCAGTATTCCAAAATCGGCACTGTCCGCCACAGAAAACGCACGCATATTTATATTTGCCTTGGCAAGAATTTTTGTAACATCATTAAGTCTGCCTGTCTTGTTCTCCAAAAATACTGATAATTGCTTAACTTTCATGGCTTTTCCTCCTTACTTTTTAGTTTTTGAATACACGTTTGTCCAGCACTCTCTTCTCCTTACCCTCACTACGCTGCAGTGAGCGAGGCTCCACCAGACGGATAGTAGGATTCAGACCTACAACGCTCTGAATGCGGCTTGCAAGTTTCTTCTGAAGTTTTAACATTCCAGATATTTCATCAGTGTAATACTGCTCCTTAACCTCAACCTTAATTTCAAATGTATCCGTATTGTTTACACGGTCAACAGTAATGAAGAAATGAGGTTCAAACTCCTCTGTCTCTAGTATAACAGATTCTATCTGTGACGGGAACACATTGACACCGCGTATAATAAGCATATCGTCAGTTCTACCCATAATCTTAGCCATACGCACAAGTGTTCTGCCACACTCACACTTATCATAGTTCAGATATGTCAAGTCTCTGGTGCGGAAACGGATTAGCGGCATACCCTCTTTTGTAAGCGTGGTAAAGACAAGTTCTCCCTTCTCCCCCGGCTTTACATGCTCTCCTGTTTCAGGGTTTATTATTTCAGGATAGAAATGGTCTTCATTAAGGTGTGTGCCATGCTGTAGTTCACACTCATATCCCACACCCGGACCCATAATCTCTGTAAGTCCGTAAATATCAAATGCTTTGATGCCCAAACGCTGCTCTATCTCACGTCTCATCTCCTCTGTCCAAGGCTCCGCACCAAAAATACCAACCTTTAGTTGGAACTCACTGCGTGGAATACCTGACCTCTCAATGCACTCTGCAAGATGCAGTGCGTATGACGGCGTGCAACAAAGTGCCTTAACACCCAAATCGTGCATCATAAGTATCTGTTTTTCAGTATTTCCTGAAGACATAGGCACCACTGTACCGCCAATATTCTCAACCGCTCCATGCGCGCCAAGTCCACCTGTAAACAATCCGTAACCGTACGATACTTGCACCACATCGTTCTTTCCAAGTCCGTAAGCGGTAAGACATCTTGCTCCCACCTCCTTCCAAATACTGAGGTCATTACGGGTATAACCCACCACAATAGGTTTTCCTGTTGTACCTGACGATGCGTGCACCCTTACAATCTCTGACATAGGCGATGACAGCAATCCCAAAGGATAATAGTCTCTCAAATCCTTTTTAGAAGTGAACGGCAACTTAACAATATCCTCTATTGTATTTATGTCGCCCGGCATAATACCTGCCTCCTGCATACGCTTGCGGTAGGGTTCACAATTAAAATAAACCCTCTCCAGCACCTTTTTCAGTCTTTCTCCTTGAAGTTGCATACGCTCATCGCGTGACATGCACTCCGCTTTCTCATTCCAAATCATAACCGTCAAAATATATTACCTTGCAAATTTACTAATTTTTAATGAAAAGCATAGCAAAACGGGTCAAAGTTTTTTAGAAATCACTACCTTTGCAGTGCAATGACAAAGGAATTTTCATTAGAGTCAGAATACAAGCCCACAGGAGACCAAGTTGATGCCATAGCACAACTTACAGAGGGTGTGCTGCGTGGAGAGGAGAGCCAGACACTGTTAGGCGTTACAGGCTCAGGCAAGACATTTACCATTGCCAATGTAATAAATAATGTAAACCGCCCCACCCTTGTGTTGAGCCATAATAAGACACTTGCAGCCCAACTCTACAGTGAATTCAAGGCTTTTTTTCCAAATAATGCCGTTGAGTACTACGTCTCATACTATGATTACTATCAGCCTGAGGCTTACCTTCCCAACACCGATACCTACATTGAAAAAGACCTTGCCATTAATGAGGAGATTGACCGCCTGCGCCTCTCTGCCATTCAGTCTTTACTTTCAGGCAGAAGAGATGTAATTGTGGTATCGTCAGTCAGTTGCATTTACGGAATTGGCAACCCTGAAGACTTTACGCAGAACACCATTGAACTTAATGTTGGTCAAAAGGTAAACAGAGATGAACTGCTACGCCGCCTTGTAAGAGCAATGTATGTGCGTAATGACATTGAATTTCAGAGAGGTACATTCCGTGTAAAAGGTGACACCCTTGATATTTGGCTTGCATTTACTGATGCCATAATACGCATTATCTTTTGGGATAATGAGATTGATTCCATTGAATTACTTGACTGCTTTACTCTTGATACTATTGAAACGCTGAACAACTACCGTATTGCCCCGGCAAACATTTTTGCCTCAACAAAAGAGAATACAGAGAGAGCCATAAGGGAAATTGAACTTGACCTTGGCAAAGAGGTTGAAAAAATGAACTCATACGGCAAGGAGTATGAGGCACGCAGACTATATGAACGCACCACATACGACCTTGAAATGATGCGTGAGATTGGCTACTGCGCAGGAATTGAAAACTATTCAAGATATTTTGACGGACGGGAGCCAGGCACACCGCCGTTTTGTCTGATGGATTTCTTTCCAAAAGACTTTCTGATGGTGATAGATGAAAGCCATGTGTCAATACCACAAATAAAGGCAATGTACGGCGGAGACCACAGCAGAAAGAACATTCTTGTTGAATATGGGTTCAGAATGGAGTCTGCAAAAGATAACAGACCGCTTAAGTTTGAGGAATTTGAGAGTAAGAAGAAGCAGACTATCTTTGTTAGTGCAACCCCTGAAGAGTATGAACTTGAAAAAAGCGGTGGCGTTGTTGTAGAGCAAGTTATAAGACCTACAGGACTGTTAGACCCTGAAATAATAGTAAAGCCAAGCAAAAACCAGATAGATGACCTTCTTGAAGAGATTGCCCAAAGAGCGGAGAACGATGAGCGTGTGCTTGTTACAACCCTTACAAAACGTATGGCGGAGGAACTTACTGACTTTTTGCTAAAGAACGGAGTAAGAGCCACTTACATTCATTCAGACATTGATACCCTTGAGAGGATGCAGATTCTTAATGACCTGAGAGCCGGCATCTACGATGTTTTGGTTGGTGTAAACCTGCTGCGTGAGGGGCTTGATTTACCACAAGTTTCACTTGTTGCCATTCTTGACGCAGACAAAGAGGGGTTCTTACGTTCTCACCGTTCCCTTACGCAGACCGCAGGACGTGCCGCCCGTAATGTCAATGGTAAAGTGATTATGTACGCCGATACCATAACCCGTAGCATGCAGATGACCATTGATGAAACCAACCGCCGCCGTGCCAAACAAAAGGCGTACAATGAGGCAAACGGAATAATACCTACATCAGCATTCAGTAACGGAGCCTCACCACTTGCCGCTACATCTTCTCAACCCGAATCACCGATTAACCGAATTAACGTGCAAGCCGAATACAGACAAACTTGTTTGTATGTTGAGGCGAAGCCGTTAATCACGAGCGAAGCGAGTAATCACCATTTAATAGCCGCTGAAACGGCATCGGAGTACAAAACAAAAGAGGAACTTCAAAAAGAGATTGACAAACTAAAGAAGTGTATGCTTGACGCCGCAAAAAAACAGGAATTTCTGCAAGCCGCACAGTACAGAGATGAGATGCTGAAACTAATGAAACTGCTCTGATTACGCACAAAAAAAATCCGGACCCGCAATAACGGAGCCCGGAACTTTTTTATAAAAACCACCTGTTATCCAAGCATTGACAGAAGAATACCGGCAGCAACAGCACTACCAATAACACCTGCAACGTTAGGACCCATAGCGTGCATCAACAGGAATATACTTGGATTCTCCTCTTGACCAACAGTCTGTGAAACACGGGCTGCCATAGGTACGGCAGAAACGCCGGCACTACCAATAAGAGGATTAACCTTCTCCTTAGAGAATACATTCATAAGTTTAGCAAGCAAAACACCACCTGCTGAACCCAAACCAAACGCTATTATACCTACGCATAGAATTTCAAGAGTCTGAATGTTCAAGAAATTGGCAGCGGTGGCGGTGGCACCTACTGTAATACCTAAGAATATTGTAACAATGTTCATAAGTTCATTTTGAACAGTTTTGCTAAGACGCTCAACTACACCACACTCCTTCATTAAGTTCCCTAACATAAGGCAACCAATCAAAGAAGCGGCATCAGGCAATAGCAAAGATACAATTATTGTAACAACTATAGGGAACAGAATCTTCTCTGTCTTTGACACATTACGCAACTGTTTCATTACAATGGCACGCTCACGTTTTGTTGTAAGAGCCTTCATAATAGGAGGTTGTATTACAGGAACAAGTGCCATGTATGAATATGCCGCAACGGCAATAGGACCAAGAAGGTGAGGGGCAAGCCTTGAAGTCAGGAATATGGCTGTAGGTCCGTCAGCACCACCTATGATACCTATTGAAGCAGCCTCTTGAGGTGTAAACCCAAGGGCAATGGTTGTAAGGTATGTGGCAAAAATACCAAGTTGGGCGGCTGCACCAAGAAGCAGACTCTTAGGATTTGCAATAAGCGGACCAAAGTCTGTCATTGCACCTACGCCTACAAATATCAAGCAAGGATAAATGCCAAGTTTCACACCTAAATAAAGATAATCCAAAAGACCGGCTCCGTTTCTGAATTCAGCCCAATGAACATGTCCGTCAGCAAAAAGGCTTGCATTGTACAATCCTGCACCAGGCAAGTTTGTAAGTATCATACCAAATGCTATAGGAAGCAACAGTAGCGGTTCATACTTCTTGACAATTGCAAGATACAGCAGCAGACAGCCTACCGCTATCATTATCAAGTTTTTCCAACCGTCACCTTGAAATAATTTTACAAATCCCATTGACTTGCAGAAATCAACAAAACTTGAACCAATCTCAAGGTCAGCATCCTGCACCTCTTCAACATCAGAATTTACCGGTAACTCGGCAACATTCTCATTGCTTGAATCAGTAATTACAAGAATAACCTCAGTGTCTTTTGTGGGATGCTGCAATGACACGGAATGAGCGTCTGTATCCTGAGCAACCGCAAAAAACGGCATACCAAGAAGTGCAACAATTGAAATAATAAATAACTTAAATCTCTTCATAACACTAAAAATTATTCGTAATCAAATAGTGGGTCACCTTGCATAACACTTTGTCCAGGTTTTACAAAGATAGTCTTAATTACACCGTCTCTGTCGGTCTTAATGTTATTCTCCATTTTCATTGACTCAATGGTAAGGATTGTGTCTCCGCGTTTTACCGTCTGACCTTCACTTGCAAGCACCTTAACAATACTGCCTGGAAGCGGAGAGGTTATAGAGCCTGCAACAGGAGCCTTTGGAGCAGGAGCGGCAGAGGCCTTTGGTGCTGCAGCAGGAGCGGCAGGACGTGGAGCAGCCACTACTACAGGCTTCTCCTGTTTTTCAATATTAACGGTAAATTTTCTACCGTTAACTTCAACAGAGGCTACATCTTTTGAAACCTCTTCAATGGCAACATTATATGCATTGCCGTCTATTTTAAATTTAAATTCCTTCATAAGTTTTTACTTTTCCAAATTATTAATACCATAGATTTTGGAATTCCAAGCAGTTGGTTTTGCCTTTAATGTAAGCGTTCCCCCCTCCTTGCAACTGTCATCATAAAACATTTGCAGAGCAAGTGCAATAACAGCCTGCTCCTCCTCTGTAGCCCCTCCGGCTATTTTTGAATTTGAGACCTCATCAAGTGGCTCGTCTCTTCTGACTTTTTTGGGCTCCATAATAACTCCAAAGAGTTTCAATACAAAAACCAGCAAAACCAAAAGACAGAAAACCAATGAAAATCCCAAAAGGGTTACTACAAGGGCGTTTGTCCAATTTATTACTAACATCATATCCATAACTCAAGAATTTATAGTGGAATATTGGAATGTTTTTTCAATGGATTTGACAAACGTTTTGTCTGCAAAGTTTCAAAAGCACGAATAATACGGAAACGAGTATTACGTGGGTCAATGACATCATCAATGTAACCCATAGAAGCGGCCTTATAAGGATTAGAGAACGCCTCACTGTATTCAGCGGTCTTTTCCTCTATAAATTTCTTCTTCTCTTCTGGGTCAGTCATATCCTTCAATGCTTTTGCCTCAAGTACTTCAATAGCACCCGATGCTCCCATTACTGCAATTTCAGCAGATGGCCAAGCGTAGTTGTAATCGCCACGCAACTGCTTGCAACTCATAACTATATGAGAACCACCGTATGATTTTCTGATGGTAACTGTAACCTTTGGAACTGTAGCCTCACCAAATGCAAACATAAGCTTGGCACCATGAACAATAATACCTGCATACTCTTGACCTGTACCAGGAAGGAATCCCGGAACATCAACAAGGGTAAGAATAGGAATATTGAACGCATCGCAGAAACGGACAAAACGAGCGGCCTTACGAGAAGCGTCACAGTCAAGCACACCTGCAAGGTAAGCAGGCTGGTTTGCTATGATACCTGTTGACTTTCCGTTAAATCTTGCAAAACAGCAGATTATGTTCTTAGCATAGTTAGGCTGGATTTCAAGAATCTCACCGTTATCAACAATGCTGTTGATAATGTTCTTCATATCGTATGGCATGTTAGGATTGTCAGGAACAATATCCTTCAAAGCCTCATCTATACGGTTTGCAGGGTCTGTACACTCAATTTCAGGAACATTCTCCATATTGTTTTGAGGTATATATGAGATAAGTTTCTTAATGGTCTCAATACCGTCCTGCTCATCAGCACATGCAAAATGAGTTACACCTGACTTTGTAGAGTGAATACCTGCACCGCCAAGTTGGTCAACTGAAACGTCCTCACCTGTAACTGACTTAACAACCTTTGGACCTGTAATGAACATATAACTGTTCTGCTCAGTCATAAGAATAAAGTCTGTAAGAGCCGGAGAATAAACCGCACCACCTGCACAAGGACCATAAATCATTGAAATTTGAGGAACAACACCTGAAGCCAAAATATTACGCTCAAAAATTTCAGCGTAGCCTGCAAGTGCATTAGGACCTTCCTGAATACGTGCACCACCTGAATCATTGATACCAATAATAGGAGCACCCATCTTCATTGCCAAATCCATTACATGGCAAATTTTCTGAGACATTGTCTCTGACAAAGCACCGCCATATACGGTAAAGTCTTGTGCAAACACATATACAAGACGACCATTGATAGTACCTTGACCAACAACAACACCATCACCAAGAGGGTGGTCCTTATCCATACCAAAGTTTGTACAACGATGCGTTACAAAGGTGTCAAACTCCTCAAAGCTGTCCTTATCAAGAAGCATATCAATACGCTCACGGGCAGTAAACTTACCTTTGCTGTGTTGAGCATCTATCCTTTTCTGTCCTCCACCAAGTTGAGCCTTTTCTCTCAAAGCCTGGAGGTTTTTAATTTTATCTGCTTGACTCATTATAAATAATGTATTAAAAGTTTAATTTTTATTTCTTCTCACAGAATTCAGTAAGTACACCTGCTGTTGATTTTGGATGAAGGAATGCAATTGTCATTCCGTCAGCACCCGGACGTGGAGTCTTGTCAATAAGTGCTGCACCCTTAGCCTCAACCTCAGCAAGTTTCTCCTCAATGTTTGAAACCTTATATGCAATGTGATGCATACCGCCTCTTCCACCGTTCTTCTCAATGAATTTGGCAATTGTACTTTCAGGTGAAGTTGGCTCAAGAAGCTCTATCTTAACCTCTCCAACCTTTAAGAAAGCGGTCTTAACCTTTTGGTCAGCAACCTCTTCTGTTTTGTAACATGTCATACCAAGCACGTTCTCATAATATGGAAGTGCCTCTGCAATACTTGGAACTGCAATGCCAAGATGCTCAATTTGTTCTGGAATCATAATTGAAAATTTTTAAAGTTTATATTGTTGTTTTAGTTAATAAATGCCCACCCATTTTCTTTCTCTTCAACAGCAGATACACTACGCAAAGAATGGCAAACATAGGCCACAAAATGCAATTCTGCACAACAACTGACATCTTATAATAATTCATAAGAAACAATGCCATGCCAAATCCTAATTGAATTCCTGAATATATACCGCTGACAAGCAAATGTGACTTATAAAACTCATTGCAATACAATTGGAACAAATGTATTCTGTGCGGTGCAAAAATATTTTCTCCCGCAAATAGGCGCTGGACAATAGTCAAACCCGCCTCCATCATTACTATGGCAAAAAGAAGGAAATACGCCACATTACCTGTTTTTATAACAAGTGAAATGACAAAGTAAGTCATCATATATCCAAGAACTATAGAGCCTACATCGCCAGAGAAACACAAAGGCTCCTTTCTGAAATTAAAGAAAAGGAATATGCACACGCCTATAATTGTCATCAATAGCAGACCCTCATCAGCAAAGCCAATTGCAGTAGGCACATATTTGTTAATCAGCAGCAACGGCACTGACATTGATAACGCTACACCTCCAAGCATGCCATTGAGTCCGTCCATAAAGTTATACATATTGACAAGCCCCACACAAACCATTAACAATAATATGGAGGCAGACCACTGAGATACAGAAGGACCTAGTTCTATTTGAAATTGCAGACTAAGCTGAAACAACATCAAGCCTATTGCAATTACCTGAGCAAACAACCTGACAAGAAACCATAAATCCTTCAGGTCATCAATAAAGCTGACAACAGCAAGAATGGTCAGTCCTGCAAACCAAAACCACCCTATCTCCTTTCCTGATGCAACTGATGCAATAACGTATATCAGATATGACAGATAAAATATAAAGCCTGCCGCAGTAATTACAGGATGTTTGTGTGAACTTCTGTTGTTGACACCTGCCAAAATCTTGTATTTTCTTGCTATTGGAAAATATATAAACAATGAAATCAGCAGAATTATAACAGTTACAAAATACAGCATAACAACCCAAAATTGTATTTGAATTACAAAATTACTAATTTTATTGTATGACACAAACAAAAATGCCAAAAATTTATTAACTTCGCACTCTGTATGGTTACATTATTTACATCATTGTTAATAACTCCACAAAAAGGGTGGGAAACAGTCAAGTCCACAACTCAATCAAAAAGAGATGTAATACTTAAGTATGCCCTACCGCTTATTTGCATTGCCGGATTAAGTGCAATAGCGGGAGTCTTTATTGAGACAGGCAACTTTGATTTGGCATCAGGATTAAAGCAATTTGTAATTGTTATTGTCTCTCTGTTTACAAGCATATACTTGGCAACATATTGTATCAGAATAACTTACAAAATGATGTACAAGACTGATTGGGCATTCTCAAATGCGTTTATATTCACAATATATTCATTTTCGTGTGTTTTTGCAGTTGTAATTTTAGACAAACTTCTTGAAGATATATTCTTTATAGATATTTTCTATCTTTACACTGTTTACATTGTTTATGAGGGTTATGTCAATTATATTTCAATTCCCGATACAAAACCGGACCACAAGACGGCGTTCATTATAATGGCGTCAGCCTTTATAATCTTTTGGCCGCCTGTAGTCAGAAAATTATTGCTTTGGGCTATGCCGGGACTTAATTAGTGAATAGTGAAGAGTGAAGTTTATATAAAAAACAAAAAAGCGGGGTTTGATTATGCTTTGCTTGACAAATACACCGCAGGCATTGTACTTCAGGGAACTGAAATAAAGTCCTTGAGGGGAGGCAGGGCATCGCTGGTTGATTCCTTTTGTTTTTTTGTAAACGGAGAGTTGTGGATTAAGAATATGAACATTCCTGTATATTTTTATGGAACATACAGCAATCATATTCCAACAAGAGACAGAAAACTTTTACTCAACAAAAAGGAGTTAAGGAAATTACAACGGGCGGTAAAGGAGCCTGGTTTTTCAATAGTGCCAACTGCAATTTTCATAAATGAAAAAGGTTATGCAAAAGTTGATATTGCACTGGCAAAAGGTAAAAAGGAGTTTGACAAGCGTGAGTCCATAAAAGAAGCGGAAGACAAACGTGCTATGGACAGAGCTATAAGAGTGAATAGTTAATAAAGAATAGTGAATAGTTAAGGAGCGATAGCAACAGAGGGCATAGCCCGAACGCGAAGCGAGGGGGTTCGGGGTACACCCCGTAAAAAAGGAAAATTTATTTTCATAATTTTTTCCTAAAACATTGATAAAAACTAGAAAATACATATAAAAAATTATGAAAATAGTAATTGCGGGAGCAGGTGATGTTGGAACGCATTTAGCAAAGATGCTGTCCAAAGACAGACATACAATCATTCTGCTGGATGAACAGGCTGAAAAAATAAAGACACTTGAAGCCAATTATGACATTTTAAGTGTTGTGGGCAGTCCTACATCCCTAAAAGACTTGGTGGAGGCTCAAGTACCGTCCGCTGACTTGTTTGTGGGTGTAACCCCATCTGAAAGCACCAATATTACGGCATGCATGCTTGCAACCAAACTTGGTGCAATAAAGACATTGGCAAGAATTGACAATCAGGAGTACCTGATGCCAAAAAATAAGGAGTTTTTCAAAAGCATGGGCATTGATGACCTTATTTACCCTGAAATGCTTGCCGCAAAAGAGATTGTAAACAGTCTGAAAAAAAGTTGGGTAAGGCAATATGTTGAGTTGTCAGACGGTGCGTTAGTTGTTGTGGCTACAAAAATGAGGTCAAACTCGCCTCTTTGCAACATTCCTCTTTCCCAAGCATTTGCAACTAACGGAAACATTCGTATTGTTGCTATAAAAAGAGGGGACACCACCATTGTACCATCAGGCAAGAATCAGGTTATGGAAGATGACATTGTCTATTTCATAACAACCCGTGAAGGAGTTGAGGATGTAAGAATCCAATCAGGAAAAGAGAATTATGACATAAGTAACATAATGTTTCTTGGTGCCAGCAGAATATGTATAAAAACCATTCAGGAACTGCCTAAGAGTAAGGACATTAAAGTCATTGAGCAAGACCTTGACAAAACTTACCGCATAATTGAGAATACCGACAATGTTCTTGTAATACAAGGTGACGGAAGAGATATTAGCCTGCTTCAACAGGAGGATATAAGTTCATTTGATGCGTTTGTAGCACTATCAGGCAATGCTGAGACAAACATTCTGTCATGCCTTGCAGCCAAAGGTATGGGAGTGAACAGAACCATCGCTGAAGTTGAGAACATGGACTACATTGACATGGCTGAAAAACTTGACATAGGTGCAATAATAAACAAGAAACTGATTGCGGCAAGTTATATTTATCAAATGATTCTTGGCGGCGATGCCTCAGTAAAATTCCTTACTCTTGCCGATATTGACATTGTGGAACTTACAGCAGAAAACAATTCATACGTGACCAAAGGACCTCTAAGTTCCTTGTCATTCCCTAAAAACACAATTATTGGAGGTGTGGTCAGAAACGGCGTTGGTGAGGTGGCTGTAGGCAAGACTCAAATTCAGGCAGGTGATACGGTAATTGTCTTTTGTAACAGAAATTCACTTGTTGATATAGAGAAACTTTTCAAATGAACAGGCTGAGTATCAAAATAGTGTGGCGTACAATGTGCATTCTGCTTCAGTTTGAGGCGGTTTTCATGTTTTTGTCTGCAATTGTATCGTTTGTATATAATGAACCTGAATTCATACACCTTATAATCTCTACGGGAGTAACATTCCTATTCGGAATCATAGGAATACTTTTTACAAGAGATGTCAAGAATCTTCAGATGGGCAAAAGGGAAGGCTATATGGTTGTATCACTTATATGGATTGTCTTCTCTTTCTTTGGACTGCTTCCTTTTTATCTAAGCGGTCATATTCCTGATTTCACCGATGCTTTTTTTGAGACAATGAGCGGCTTCACCACAACGGGAGCCACCATTCTTACTGATATTGAGAGCATGCCTCACGGTCTGCTGTTCTGGAGAAGTTTGACACAATGGCTTGGCGGTATGGGTATAATTGTACTCTCAATGGCAATTCTGCCTATCATTGGAGCCGGCGGAATGTCAATGTTTACAGCAGAGGTGCCTGGACCTACCAAAGACAAACTCCACGCAAAATTGGACTACACAGCCAAAATTCTATGGAGCATATACGCCGCCATAACACTTATTGAAAGCGTTATTCTATGGCTGTGCGGAATGGACTATTTTGATGCAATCTGCCACTCCTTTACAACTATGGCATCGGGCGGATTCTCTACAAAAGCGGCAAGCATTGCATATTGGCACTCCCCTCTCATTGAGTATATAATCATAGTGTTTATGATTATGTCAGGTATAAATTTCACGCTATACTACCACATGCTTAGGGGCAGATTCAAAAAACTTACACACAATGAGGAACTAAAGGCTTACCTCATTATAATATTGGTGATGACAACCTTGGTTATGGGCAGTCTGCTTATTCACCATAATAATATTATGGGTACTGAAAAAGCCTTTAGATATGCACTGTTTAACGTTACAGCCCTGATAACAACAACAGGCTTTGCCAACAGCGACTACACCACATGGGCACCGTTTGTGTGGACCGTACTGCTTATGATGATGGCTTTTGGAGCGTGTGCCGGCTCAACATCGGGAGGTATAAAGACTGTACGTATCACGCTGCTTCTAAAGAACAGCTATTATGAATTCAAACGTTTGATACACCCTAACGCAGTAATTCCTGTAAGATTCAATGAAAAGGTTGTAAAGCCGCAGCTTATTGACAATGTTCAGGCATTTGTATTCCTGTACCTTATTGTAGTGATAGTAAGTGTGCTGTTCTTTACTGCATGCGGTCTTGACTTTGACAATGCGGTGGGTACGTCAATCAGTGCGGTCAGCAATGTGGGGCCTGCAATAGACCAATATGGTCCTATGGCTAATTATGCCCCGATGCCTCCGCTATGCAAATGGTATATGTGTCTGCTTATGATGGCAGGTCGTCTTGAATTGTTCACCGTCTTTATGATATTCACTCCGTCATTCTGGAAGAAGTGATTTACAAGGACAAAATACTGCAACATTTTCAGTTTTCTCCCACAAAAGGGCAGGAGGAACTCATTGACAGATTGTCAATGTTCTTAAGCCCTGATGATAGCAATGACATATTTCTGCTGAAAGGTTTTGCAGGCACCGGCAAAACCAGCGTTATAGGAGCGTTAGTAAAGGCTCTTGGGGAAATGGGAATAACAGTAGTGTTGTGTGCCCCAACAGGGCGTGCCGCAAAGGTTCTTGAAGTGTATGCAGGACATCAGGCCTATACAATCCACAAACTTATCTACCGTCAGAAAGAGCAAAGTGCTGACAGTGCCTTTGAATTGGGATTCAACAGATTAAAGAATGCACTTTTCATTGTTGACGAGTGTTCTATGATTTCAAACAGCGGTGACACCACCTTTGGTTCAGGCTGCCTTATTGATGATTTGCTTCAGTTTGTTTTTGGCGGAGCAGGCACTTGCAAACTGCTGCTTCTTGGTGACAATGCCCAGTTGCCACCTGTAATGCAGGAGGAAAGCCCTGCTCTCAACATTGAGTTCCTAAGGGGATATGGATTTTCTGTTGAGGAATTTCTGTTGACAGAAGTTGTAAGGCAGGAATCAATGAGCGGCATTCTGCAAAACGCAACAATGCTAAGAAAGGCACTGACTGAGGCATCGGAGTTAAAATTTACAACAGCAAACGATGTAATAAGGGTTGACGGCACAAACTTTTCTGAGTATCTTGAAGATTCATACAGGCAAGTAGGTGAAGATGAAACACTTATAATAACAAGGTCAAATGTCCGCGCGTTTATGTACGCTGACGGCATACGGAACAGGATTTTATGCCGTGAGGAACTTATAAGTAACGGCGATATGCTTATGGTTGTAAAAAACAACTATTCAGTGCCTGATGAGTATGGAATTGAGTTTATTGCAAACGGAGACCTTGTCAAGGTTTTACGCCAACGCCGAGTAACTGAGATGTATGGAATGCAGTTTGCTGACCTTACGCTCTCTCTTGTGGACTACAATGTGGAGTTGGACATGTTGCTTTTGCGAGACTCTCTAATGTGCAAGACCCCTGCTGAACTACAAGAGTTACAAGACAAGTTATACAATGCAGTAAGCCTTGATTATGAGCATATTAAAAACAAACGCGAGCGATACAAAAAGATGCGTGAGGACAAATATCTGAATGCACTTGTTGCCCGCAGTGCATACGCTGTAACATGTCATAAGGCACAAGGCGGAGGTTGGAAGCATGTTTATGTTGATATGGGCAGGGCATCGGCAGATGAAATGGACGAATCATATATAAGGTGGCTCTACACGGCTGTAACAAGAGCCACAGAAAAATTGTTCCTTATCAACTTCGGTGATTTTTTATTTTAAGAAAAATTCACTATCTTTGTATTGTTGTTTTTGAAAATTCATTGGAATGAGGAAAAATCTACTTTGTTACGCACTGTTATCAGTGCTTTTTTGCGGCTTTTTTACGGCTTGTGTAAACAAGGAATACACAGTAAAGGGTCCTATTGACTACTCTGTGGGGGCAGATATGACAATTATCGGTCCTGTGGGGCATACAAAAGTCAAACTTTATGAACCTTTGCCTGAAAATTTCAATTCATTCAAGTTCAAAGTCAAGGATGATGAAATTTACCTATGCAAACAGGACACCCAACATCTTGGCAATGATATTATTGAAAGTTTGAAAATGTTTATCAAGGGAGATTTCTCTTTCCCTATTGACATCAATGTCAATCCACAGGCAAAGCAAACGGGAACATTTGAGAAAACACTTGAGTTTGTATTTCCTGATTTAAACACCAACCCTAATGAGCGTCTTGACAGCATGCTGTTTAATGATGGTCAATACATGACCATATCATTGACCATGCCTGTTTCTGCTACAGACGGTTCTTACATTGACTTGATTTGCAACAATAATGAATTTGAGTTGAACAGTAGAATCTATCCAAACAATACCGCCCGTTTTAACCTTAACGGCACTTTTACTGAAGCCAAATTTGACCTTAGCCGTTCAAAAATAAAATTACACGGAGGCAACAAGTTCTATATAACCGCAAAAGGTTATTTGGTCTCCAATTCAGAGATACCTGAAGGATTGGAGGAAACATTCAAGCTGAAAATTGAAAAACAGGTTCCAAGAATCACATACGGATACTTAGGACCAGACAGAGTTATATATGAAACAACAAAAAAAATAGCGTTCTCATACACTAAGGACCTGACAAGTACAGAGTTTTTCCTTCCGTTCTATAATCCTGTCATATATATAAACGGATTAAACTCAATAGGAATCCCTGCAAAATATGAACTTGATTATGTAAAAATGTTAGGTTTTGACCCTGACACAAAGCAACGTACATTTGTAAGTGCTGATTTCAACGGGCAACCTGGCACTGAATTTGTGCTTAATTACCCTACTCCTGCTGAGATAAAAGGCTTGAGCACAGACCAATTGATTGATTTCAACACAACATCAATAGCCAAGACAACAGAATTCAAACTTGACAAAGACTTTGGACACACTGACCGCCTTTTCCAAATAAAAGGAGATTCGCTTGTATATCATTACAGAATCAGACCTATAGATGTTCAGGGAGAGAACATATCATATTTCTTCAACAATTCCCAAATAGACATATTGATTAATGCGGAACTTATGTGCAAGTTTATTGGGAATAAGGATAACCCTAATAAGAACTTCTACATTGAGAAAAGAGATACAGTAAAGTTTGACTTGTCAAAAGCATCGCTTGACAGCACTAACATAAGTCTTAAAGATGACTTTGAGGCAAGAGTAAGAATTTCTCTTATCAACCATTTACCTGTGGGAGGAGTTGCTGAATATAACCTGTTAAGCAAAGACTTAAAGTCAGGCATACTGCCTCAAAAGAATGGCACGCTTACACTTAAGGAGGCTACAATTGATTCAGAAGGCATAGTTACTGCTGACGCTCCAAATGTTGACGCATACGTAAAATTCACATACAATGAGTATAAGGAGTTAGTAAACACAGGAGGCGGATTGCAGATTATCTATAGGGTTGACAACAAATCGTATGCTGACATTTGGTTCAAGTCAAATGACTGGATTGACGGTACTGTTGACCTATGGGCTAAAGGATTCATATCATACGATGCCAACAAGGGGAAAGGAGGCGCAAAATGAAAAAGTTTAGGTTACTTGCGGTATTGGCGGTTTGCTTGGTTTCAGCATCGTACGCAGAGGTTAATTCATTATACTTCATGAACTATCTTCCATACAAGCTGTACATGAACCCTGCTTTCCAAAATCAATGTGAAACATACGTTGAATTGCCTGGCATATCTACAATAAATGTGGAAGCCAATATAGGGGCTCTTAGTTTGAATGATGTTCTTAAACTTAAGGACGGACAAATGGTTACATTCCTGCATCCATCTTTTGGTGGCAGTGAAAGAGATGCCCTATTCAAAAAACTAAAGAATAACAATGTTGTTCATGAAGAGTTGAATGTCTCTGTATTCGGCTTTGGTTTTAGGGTTAAAAAGAAGGGGTATCTCTCCATAAACATGAGTGTCAGACAAGATTTGACAGGTTATATACCAAAAGACCTGTTTTCTCTTGCGTTATACGGCACACCCGATTCAACAAATGTAAACCACTATGATTTAAGAAACACCAAGGCATCTGCCAATGCCTACATTGATTTGAACGGAGGCTACTCTCACAGAATAAATGACAAGTGGAGCGTAGGCGGCAGGGTGCATATATTGTTAGGTTTGGCAAATGCAAACGCATCGTTCTCAAATTTGGACATAAATGCTGAAGCCAAACAATGGCGTGTTACGGGTAATGGTGTTATAAACACATCGGTGCCTGCTATGGAGGTAAAAACTGATTCTACAGGCCGTATTTCAGGTTTTAATTTCCCATCACAATTCAATGATTATATAAAATCATACAAATTAAGCATGGGTGCGGCGTTTGATTTAGGTGCGGTTTACAAACCTATTAAGGACTTGAGTTTGTCATTGTCAATAAAAGATGCAGGATTTATGGTTTGGGACAATGTCAATAGTGCAAACGGAAATATAGACTATACCTTTAAGGGTATAGAATACCACTATGGTGAACAAGGGGTAAACTACGGAGACTCAATATTGAAAGTTCTGCAACAATCTTATACAGTTGACAACAACAAAAAGAAATATGTTACGGCAATGAACGCCAAAATGTATTTTGGGGTTGAATATTCATTCCTACGGGATATGATGAGTGTGGGGCTATTATCAAGGACAGACCTTAATGCAGGCAGACTGCAGGAGGAATTGACACTGTCATACAATCTGCGTCCCTGCAGTTGGTTCTCAATGTCAGCAAGTTATTCATTTATAAGCGGTGGTTTCTCTACTTTGGGTGTAGGCTTGAACTTAAGGCTCAGTCCTATAAACTTCTATGTAGTTACAGACTATATGCCTCTGTATTATTCAGCTGAAGGTATCCCTTATCGTTCACAGAGGGTTAATGTACAGGCAGGTATTCTGTTGACATTTGGTTGCAAAAAGAAGTCTGAACCTCTTTTCACTCCGTCAATGTAATTCAACAACAGTGATTCCGGCACCTCCAAGTTGGACATGTTCATCACGCATTGATTTGACGGCACTGACTGTGTTCAGGTATTCACGTATGTACTGCTTTAACGCACCGGTGCCTGTTCCGTGTAGAATCCTAACCTCCGATGCTCCAACCATTATGGCATCGTCTATGAAGTAGGCTATGGTGTCCACTGCCTCATTTGCCCTTAAGCCACGCACATCAATATCGCTCTTGAAGTGCAGTTTGCGTTGGCGTATGTTTTCAGCGGTCTCCTTGCTTATGTATGTGTATGAAGATGTTGACCTTTCTGACTCACGCATCTGCTTATGGCTTGACTTCTCTACTTTTGAAGCATCAACATTAACTTCCATTTGTCCTATAATGATAGTGATTTTACTACCGTTTACATCAATTACCTGACCTATGGTATCGCCGTACTTAACGTAATCACCTTTAACATACTGTGTCTTTTCTGTGTTTTTGGCTTTTGTTTTTTGCTGTTCAACCTTACGCTCCTTTACCAGCACCTCATGTTTGGTGTTGAACTCCTTGCGAATCTGTTTAGTGCGTTCCTTCTCTGCCTTTGCCTCCTTAATTTCCCTTATGGTATTCTCTATGGTGGCATTTGTTTGAGACATAAGTTGTTCAGCCTCCTCTTTTGCCTTTTTCAAAATCTCTTTACGCTCTGTGTTTATGGAATCAAGTCTGCGTTGCAATGCCTGAGTGGCTTCATCCATTTTGCGTTCCTTAAGTTTTATCTGCTCACGCTTGTTTTCCCAATATCGTTTATCACGGGCTGCATCCTGAAGATTCTTGTCATAATCAATATGTTCCCTACCCACTTTTACAGTAGCGGATTCAATGATTGATGTAGGCAAACCTATCTTTTTTGCTATCTCAACGGCAAACGAACTGCCTGGATTCCCTATTTCAAGTTGGAACAGAGGTTCCATTTTATGACGGTCATACAGCATTGCTCCGTTAATAAGTCCTGGTGTCTGACCTGCAAGATGTTTAAGGTTAGTGTAGTGGGTAGTTATAACTCCATAACTGCCTTTTCTGTTAAACTCTTCAAGTTCCGCCTCCGCTATGGCTCCGCCTATGTTTGGCTCAGTACCTGTTCCAAACTCATCAATAAGAAGAAGTGTACGTGGAGTTGTATATTTTAGAAAATACTTCATGTTTGTCAAATGAGAACTATATGTACTAAGGTCATTCTCAATTGACTGCTCATCACCTATATCTATAAATATATTGTCAAACAACCCCACCCTGCTGTCAGGCTGCATTATTACAGGAAGTCCGCATTGAATCATGTATTGGACAAGACCCACTGTCTTAAGACACACTGACTTGCCGCCTGCGTTAGGACCTGAAATAATCACAATTCTATTATTGGTTGTAAGCCTTATATTCAAAGGCACTATATCTTTTCTTTGTGCAAGCAGAGACAACAACAGCAACGGATGCACCGCATTATTCCACTCAAAATCAGGTTTGTCCTCAGGAATATGGCAACTTGCACCAACTTGTGCGGCAAACTTGCTTTTTGCCTGTATAAAGTCAATTATACCTAAAAATCTGTATGACTTGTCAAGTGACGGAATTTGAGGACGGATAAAGTCAGTACACTCCTTCAGCAATCTTATGACTTCACGCTCCTCGTCCAATTCCAACTCTCTTATGCGGTTATTTGCTTCAACAACTTGTGTGGGTTCTATATAGACGGTCTTTCCTGTAGCCGATTCATCATGCACTATTCCACTGATTTTGCGTTTGTATGCAGGCGGCACAGGTATTACAAGTCTTCCTTCCCTTAATGTAGGTGTTACATCCTTATCTATGTACTCATTTGCCTTGGCTTGCCCTAAAATCTGAGCCAAAAGTTTGGAAGCGGCAGCCGTTTCAGCCATCTTGCTTCTACGTATTGACTGCAACTGAACACTTGCGTCATCTTTTATTTTACCAAATTTGCTAAGAATAGAGTCAATACGTTTGCAAACATCGTCAGCACGCTCCACTTTTGTGGCAAGTGACTTAAGATTAGGGTATTGCTCCTCATTTTTTGCTCCTAAATAAGCAAGTATGGCACTAATGGCCTGTAGAGAACGACGGATTTCAAATAATTCTGTTTCAGAAAGATATGTTCCCTCTGGAGTGATGCGTTTCAATGATTCCCTTGGGTCAAACCAATAATCTTTAGGAAAATTGTCACTCTCCTCCTCTATACGCATAAACTCAGCGGTTTGGTTCAACCGTTTTTTTATATCTGAAAGAGTGTTTGAAAACTGCATTGCATCAACAACACTCCTACCTAATGAACTCAGGCAGTTTTGCTTCAAACGCTCCCTAATTTGGGTGAAGCCAAGTTTTTGCTCTATGCTGTTAACGGGGTATAACATATCATTTCTGACTTATATGTCTTAACGCGATGTAAAAGTACAAAAAAAATTGTACATCTTAATAATTTTGTTTATATTTGCAAAATGAAATATTAAATACTATCATAAAATGAAACACGTTTTTAGAATACTACTTGGTTTAGCGGCTATTTGCCTGCTTTGGTTGTGCTATGACAGTATAACCACACCTATTAAGTTCCTTGACCAAAAAGAGGCTCGTGAAAAAGAGGTGGCTGCAAGGCTTATTGACATTCGTAAGGCAGAGAATGAGTATCGTCTGCAAAAAGGTTGCTACGCAGCAAACTTTGATGACCTATACGCTTTCCTTTACAATGAAAAGGCAAAACGAGTTCTTAAAGTAGGTGAACTTACTGATAAGCAACTTGAAAGAGGAATTACAGAAGTCAAGGCATTGAAACTTCTGCAAACAGGTGGAAGAGAGGACAAAGCCACGTATGAGGAACTTGTTGCTATGGGATTCAAGCGTGACACCACTTTTGTACCTATGATTGATGCAGTATTTGGTGAAGGATATAACATTGACTCAATGCGTTATATTCCTTATTCAAGTCCACGCCAAGAGTTCTCTCTTGACACCGCAACTGTTGTAACAGGTTCTGCAGGAATTCAGGTTAAGGTTATGGAGTGCAAGGCACCATACTCTTCCTACTTGGGTGACCTTGACCATCAGCAACTTATTAATGTTACTGAAACACAAACAAAATTGGAGAAATATCCTGGTTTGAAATTCGGAGATGTTCTGAGTGCTAACAACAATGCAGGAAACTGGGAATAATTCAAATTCACAAAGACTGTCCATCTGCTTTTCAGCGGGTGGATTTTCTTTTTCTGTAGCAGGCAAGGAAAAGAGTATTGCTTTTCAAACTCCCGATACTCACTTTGCCCGTTCAATGGCAGTGTGTCTGTGCGAGCCTGATATATGGAATGACTACTCAAGTGTTACAGTTCAAATAGATGATGAGCCCACTTCTATGATACCATCGTCAGTGTTCTCTGCATCGGACTGCCTGAACATTATGAAATTCAACTATCCATCATTGGATTTCAACAAATATACCGTTGAGTTTCACAATATTGACGGATTTGACATTTCAAATATAATTGCAGTGGACAATGAGTTGATGAGTTTCATTAAGGAATATTTACCATTTGCCAACATAACACATATATCATCAGCCCTTACAACAGCCGCTCTTAAGTCATCAAGAACTGAAGACCGTCAGGAGTTGTGGATTAACATATCTACCGGGGCAATGTATGTGGCACTTGCAAATAAAGGGGAACTTGTTTTCTCTAACCGATACAACATTACTTCAGACACTGACATACTATATTGGTTAGCGGCAATATTCACACAGTTCAAACTTTCAGGACAAACCACCCATCTTTTCATTACGGGCAATATTTCATGTATGAATGCCATAAAAGAGCGTGTAGTGCATTGCAGTCAAGCCACATTATGAGAATCATTTCAGGCACACATAAAGGACGCCGATTCAATCCTCCGTCTTCATTAAAAGCAAGACCAACAACTGATTTTGCCAAAGAGGGGCTGTTCAATGTACTTGCGGGCAAAATAAGTTTTGACGGAATAACGGTTCTTGACCTATTTTCAGGCACAGGAAGCATCAGTTATGAATGTGCTTCAAGGGGAGCATTGTCTGTATTCAGCATAGAGGCTGACTATCAAAACAGCCAATTCATAAAGAAAACGGCACAAGAGTTAGGGTTTGAAGTTATAAAAGTAATAAAAGGAGATGCCTTCAAGTTTATTTCAAACTGCGGCATAAAGTTTGACTTTATTTTTGCCGACCCTCCTTACGCACTTGAAACGCTGCCTACAATTCCTGACAAAGTGTTCAGTGCAGGCATTCTTGCTGATGACGGATTGTTTGTTTTGGAGCATGGACGTGATAATTCCTTTACAACTCACCCTAATTTTATTGAAGAACGCAACTACGGAAACGTTCACTTCAGCATTTTCAAATCCAAATAAATTGGCAGATGGTCAGAGTAGCCTCCAATGTAGCGTCTGCCGTTGTATGTTCTAAAAGGCTTTGAACCTGAATATTTTGTATCGTCCTCCAAAAGAAAATCCTCATCAAAAATATGTGCATCGCCTTGCGTGGTGTGCAGCCCTTTTGGCTTGTCAATCAACAAGTTACCCGATACTATAATTTGGTCAAGCATATTCCATTCACCCTGATACTTGTAACTTCCCTTGCCTTGCTCCTGAAACAGCCAAAACATATTGTAGTAAAAATCACCGTAAACATATCCACCATAATCCTCATCGTACGGTTTTAAGGCACCAAGCACCTTACTGATGCTGACATCGTCAGGGTAATCATTAAAATCACCCATAATTATTATATTGGCATTGGCATGGGCATTTATTGAATCGGCTTTCTGACGTACCATACCCATAACACAATTACGCTTCCACTCCGTTTTTTCAGCACCGCCTATTCTTGAAGGAGTGTGACAAAGGAAAAAGTGTACGGTATCAGATTTAAGCACAAGAGCCTTTACATAAAGGATGTCTCTTGACCTCATTGTCTTGTTCTTACAAAATGGTTTTATGGGAGCCGACTTCAAAATCTGAACACGTGACGGGTCATAGAGCAATGCAACATCAATACCTCTTGGGTCAAGGCTCTCATAGTGTACATACTTGTAACCACGCTTTTTTAACGGAGAGTATTTTGTGAGTCCGTCCAACACATAGTCATTCTCCACCTCATACAGTCCAATAACGGCGGCACCTTCCCAACCTCCTGCGGCGGTTATAGCCTGTGACAGGTTCACCAATTTCCTTTGATACTTGTTATAATCCCAATAATGGTCTCCTTCAGGGGTGAAAGAAGCATCGTTCTTAACGCTGTCTTTCTTATAGTCAAACAGATTCTCAACATTATAGCTTAGCACACGGACAGTATTTCCGGCGTACAAAGACAATGAACCGAAGAATAATAAAAATATTGCAACAAGATGTTTCATGTTAGTTGAAAGTTAATGGTGATTAACTATTCACTATTTAGTATAGCACCCAATATCCGTAACCTCTCTTGACAATCGGTTGACACCATCCAAATCTACGGGGAATGACTTGGAAATCTGAGGGTCAGCGGCACCTATTGCCGGGGAGCCGTCTTGAAGATGAAAATCATACTTGTGAGGATTAGCGGATTTTACATCTTCACTCCACCCTTCATGTACAAACAACGGCGATTCATTTATTTTACAATCAATAAATTTGTCATCTACTTTACCTGCGGATTCCTTAACAAGACAGTTCTTGAACTGATATACGCACTGAGCCTCTTCCCCCTCTTTTCTAGAGAAGACAATTTCATCAGTGTAGCCTCCGTAGATTATGGTATTGTAAAAATTGGCATTAACAGGCACCGATACTGAATCAAGCACGCTTGAAATCATTACAGACGGACACGTTCTTGAGCCCCAAGTATAACTATACGAATTTGAGAATGTGCAGTGCGTAACATTAATATTGCCACCATTTACTGACAATAGGTAACCGCCTGCATCGTAGATAAGGGAATTTTCAATACTGATGTCAGCCTTAGTGCCTTTAGTCCAAATAAGGTTTCCACTTGAATTAAACACTTTACTGTTCTTTATAAGAAGTGCCTTTTCAGCCGTTTGCAAAGAATCAAGCACTATGCCGAATGTTGCATTGCGGACATTTGCGTAATTCAACTCATTATTCCTGCTTGTTGAAGTCAGCCATATACCACCCCATTGAGATGAAGCGTTATCATAATTAAGAGGCGGATTTGTGTTCATAAAATCACTTCTATCCCCTCTCATTGTAACCTCCTTACCCAACGCTCCGCTCATAACCAATGTACCATCTACTTTCAACAATGCCTTATCGTGAAAATAGAGTGTGGCTCCGTCAGTAACCGTAAGTGTCTTGCCTTCAGCAACAACCAAAGTATCAAACACTAAAATAGGAAGATAACTTGTTATTACAGTATCAGAGTTGAATGTATGATTACGGAATCTCTTGGCATTTCTGCCGTATGCTGACAGATGAACCTGCTGTGCATTTCCGTTTGTCATAAAATCCAATGAGCCCTCAACCAAAAACGGTTGCTTGTCATCATTAGGGTCAATATAAACCTGCACATACGCAACCATACTGTCATTGGCATTAATTGTAACATTCTGGAAATTACGGCCTTTTCTTCCGTCAAGGTTCAACTCATATTGGTTCCCGTTTACAAGAATGCTTGACACCACCACCTTGTTTTTACATCGGTTGTAGATTTTAAGTTTTTTAGTGGTACTGCCTTTTGCTGTAAAAATAGTGTCAAACGATATGGTATCGGCACTGAAAGAGAGTTTTATATCAGGCGAAGTGTTCACCTTATCAGCCTCACACGATACCAACACTACCAAAACAGACAGTACAAAAGCAATATATTTGACAAAACGCAACATTTACTTTGCAAAGTTAAGCAAAAAACAACACTTTTTCAATCAAAATCACTATCTTTGTAAGTTAAGATATATGACAATAACTTTATGGCATCGCTTGCAACCATAAAACAACCTATTCAGGACTCGTTTCTACTGTTCCAAAGCACCTACGATGAAATGCTTAGTTCAGTAAACCCTACACTTGGGCTTATGATGGAGCATATCAAGCAGACACAAGGGAAACAGATGAGACCAATATTGGTATTGCTCAGTGCAGGCATCTGTGGTGGCATAACACAATCAACCATAAACGCAGCAGTGTCACTTGAATTGCTGCACTCTGCAAGTCTTGTCCATGACGATGTGGTTGATGACAGCAATGAAAGGCGTGGAATGCTATCGGCAAAAGCAAAGTTCAACAATAAGATAGCCATTCTTGGTGGAGATTTCATGCTGTCCACCGCTCTTATTGAAGCGGCTGAAACTGAGAACATTTCAATAATAAAAACACTCTCTTCTCTTGGCAAGCAACTCTCTGAGGGTGAGTTATATCAGATGGAGAACACAAAAGTGAGACTGTTTGATGAAAACGCCTATTTCAATGTAATAAAAAACAAGACAGCCGCACTGTTTGCAGCGTGTGCAAAAATAGGTTCAATATCATCAAACAACATTGACATTGAAAAAGAGTTGAAAATGGCATCTATAGGAGAACAAATTGGCATCTGCTTTCAAATCAAGGATGACATTTTTGATTTTATACCAACATCACAAACGGGAAAGCCGTCAGGCAAGGATTTACTTGAGGGGAAAATAACATTGCCTCTGATATATGTGTACAACAATTCTGACAATGCCGTAAAATCATCAATTCTGTCTGCCATTGATGAGGTTGACGTAAACTATCTGCAAACGCTGGCACTTGAAAAAGGTGGCATTGAATACGCAACAAAACGTCTTGAAAACATACAGAACAGGGCAATAGAGATGATTGAGGCATTTCCGCCATCTCAATACAGAAATGCACTTGTTGAATTTGTCAAATATGTAGCGGAAAGGAAAAACTAAAATTCTAAAATATGAAATTACTGGAGAACAAAGTGGCACTTATTACTGGTGCGGCAAGAGGAATAGGCAAAGCCATTGCTCTTAAGTTTGCTTCTGAAGGAGCCGACATAGCATTTACTGATTTGGTTATTGATGACATTGCCCTAAATACAGTTTCTGAGATAGAGGCATTGGGTGTCAAGGCAAAAGGTTATGCAAGCAATGCCGCAAAGTTTGATGAAGCACATGCTGTAATAGATGCTGTTCTTAATGATTTTGGCAAAATAGACATTCTTGTAAACAATGCAGGCATAACAAGAGACACTCTGATGCTAAGAATGACAGAGGAACAATGGGATGCTGTAATAACGGTAAACCTTAAATCAGCGTTTAACTTTATGCACGCCATTGCTCCTGTTATGATGAAACAGCGTAGCGGTTCAATAATCAGCATGTCATCTGTTGTTGGTGTTGGAGGCAACGCAGGACAGGCAAACTACGCAGCCTCAAAGGCAGGTCTGATAGGTCTTACCAAGTCAATGGCAAAGGAAATAGGTCCAAGAGGAGTAAGGGTTAATGCCATTGCTCCAGGATTCATAATTACTGACATGACTGCAAAACTTAGTGATGAAGTGCGTGAACAATGGGTAAAGACAATTCCTCTACGCCGTGGCGGAACTCCTGAAGATGTTGCCAATGTTGCAACTTTTCTTGCTTCTGACCTTTCAACATACGTTACAGGGCAAGTAATACACGTCTGCGGCGGTATGAGCTAAAACACTCAGTCATTTAGTACACTAAACTTTTCTGCGTCTTCCCAAACAGGTGCCTTCTCCCTATTGCTGGTGAGAGGGTATTTTTTTAGGGTGATGACTTTTGCCTCTTCTGTAGAGTCTGCAAGGCGGTCAATTATTTTCCCGTTAAAATCAACGGCTTGAGAGCCGCCAATGTACTTTATCATGTTACCGTCAATGCCAATACGGTTACACGATACCATATATGCCTGATTCTCTATGGCTCTTGCCTGTGTCAGCGTTTCAAGAATCTGCTGACGGCTGACAGGCCATTGGGTTACGCAAAACATTACGTCATATTCCAAGTTTTGGTTACGCAGCCAAACAGGGAATCGGAGGTCATAACATATAACAAGAGAGATATTCCACCCTTTATAACTGAATATCAGGCGTTCCTTGCCTGGTGCAAAAAACTCCTTCTCCCAACCAAAGAACAAATGATGTTTATCATAATAATGACTGGTACCATCTGGCTCAATTGCAAAACCACGATTGTAGTATAGTCCGCCTTCCTCTGCAATATAACTTCCAACCACAAGTGAGTTAAAGCGTTTTGCCCAATTTTTTATGCGTAGAATGGTTCTTCCTGTAGTAGGCTCTGCAAGTTGCTGCGCATTACCGCTAAAACCTGTTGAAAACATTTCAGGAAGCAGAACCACATTAAAACTCTCACCTGAGTTTGCTATCAACTCTTCAAAATGATTTAAGTTGGCATCAATGTCTTCCCACTTGACATCTGCCTGAACCACAAGCACTTTCAACTCTTCCAACTGCTGTTCCATTAATCAAGTCCAAGTGTAAATCTTTTAGGATGACATGCGGTCACCCCTTTGTAGTAGTTTTTTATTGCAACAATATCGGCTTCCTCATCATCGGTAGGCTTATATATGCCAAGTATTGAAATCTCCTTTTTCTTATAGTCCATACTTACTATAAGAATTGGCACTCCAGCCTTTTTTGCTATGTAATAGAAGCCTAACTTCCAATTAGGATTCCGCTTGCGTGTGCCCTCAGGGGTTATTATAAGGTGTAACTCTCTTTTTTTACGGAAAAGTTCAGAGAGTATGTCAGTCATTGAATTGTGTTTACTGCGGTCTATTCCTATGGCACCATGCTTACGCATAAATTTACCCAAAGGTGGTCTTGTCCACTCCTTTTTTATCAGGAATGACATCTTCAGCCCCAACGATGCGTACGCAAGTTTGCCTATAAAGAAATCAAGATTTGACGTGTGCGGAGCAACGCAAACCACAAGTTTCTTCAAAGGAGGAAACTCACCTTTGATTTTCCACCCAAAGACCTTAAGCAAGAAACCGCAGAAATTGCTCATTAATTAAAGCTTGTCAATCTCTTCTGAAATTGCAATTACATCTTTATAAACGGCATCCCACAACTCTTTATAATATTTCTTGGCAAGTTTTTTATTCTCTTTGCCGTCAGTGTGGCTTGCTCTGTTTACAAAATCCATAAAATTGTCTGAAATTTTTGAAATGAGTGCATTTGCCTTCTCCTCATCTTTCTTTTTTGAGTTAAAAAAAGCGGCGTATGCCTCTAACATCAGGTCTGAATACAGGTAATTCAAATCCTTTTTTAATCCTCTTCTACTTGCCATAGTTGAAAAAAATTTATTTTACCCTACAAATATAGTAAAAATTCTGATTTCTGATTTCTCATTTCTCATTTATTTATTAACTTTGCGTTGATATGGCTACAATAAGATTAGAAAACATGCAATTCTACGCCCATCACGGGTGTTTTGAAGAGGAAAGAAAAGTAGGCACTTATTTTAGTGTTGACCTTGATTTTACATACGATGCTGGCATTGCGGCGGAATCTGACAATATTGATGACGCTGTAAATTACGCAGAAGTATATAATGTAGTCAAGGAACAGATGATGATTCCAAGCCATCTTATTGAAAATGTGGCACTAAGAATAAAGAAAGCGTTGCTTGAAAGATTCACTTCAATAAGCAACGCCACTGTTACCGTCTATAAACTTAATCCTCCCATTGGCGGTGACATTGAGAAGGTCAGCGTAACGCTATAAATCACCACTGAACTGAGGTTTTGAGCGTTGAGGCATTCCCGCAGTGGTCATATACAGTAAGTGACACACTGTGTTTCTTTCCTGATTCAACCCTCTTTGGGTCAAAAGTATATGTTATGGCAAGACTTTTGGCATCGTAGTAGAAAGGTGCCCATTTACCGTCAATATACCCTTCAAACTTACCTATCTCACTTTCGTCATCAACAACTGAGAACTTTATAGTATCTGCCTTTTTTCCAAGATATTTTATTGTAGGCTTGGTCTGGTCTGTCAATACCCTATAAAAACCCAATGCCCTTGTGGTTCCAACCATCCAACCATTGTCATAAGAACCTTTAGAATAACTGTAATACCTTCCGTCTGTGCTATAGCCTATATAATATTGGTTCTTATTGACAAGTGTGTCATTGGTCAACTTGATTTTTATGTCAGCATACTTTTGCAAAGGCACGGATGAGTAGTGAACCTGATGTATATTTGAACAAGCCGTAGAATCCACCTTACATTTGTATTTGAAATACAATGTGTTATACAGAGAACCTTTAGGCAGATTAAAGTAAAAATCATCTTCGATAACACTGTTACTGAAATTCCACATAAAATATCTGCCCCCGTTAAACGCTGAAACAACAGGGATAACCGTACTGTCTCCTCTAATTGTAAAATTAAAGGTTGACACATTGTTTCTGTAGTCAGTAATTGTCAGTTTAACCTTATAATCCCTGTTTTCATTAATCAACAGATAACCTCCGTCAGTCTGTTCTCTAATATACTCCATACATGGATTGTCAGGCAAATAGGTTTTCATAACCATACCCCTGCCCTTTCTCCATAATTCATAATCAATGAAAGAGTTTATGTATCTTGTACTATCAAAACTGAATTGTTCAATATTATACGAGAATTTGGTTTTTCCATCAACCTCCATTTTCAATGTGTGAACGCCATAAATATTTGCCGTACCTGTCATATATTCATTTGCCTTTACACCAATACCAATTCTACCGTATGCCTTAACAGGTGTCTTAAGTTGTTCCATTGAATAATCTTTTGTCATTGCACCACCATCAACAACACCCTCACCAGGTACAGGAGTAATAAAAATTCTATGGAAACGTGGCGATGTTGTATCCTTTATATGGTAAAAGCGTTGTGCGTCCATCACCGCCTCACTTTTCATATCCCTTATTTCAAAATGCAGATGAGGACCACCTGATGAGCCACTATTTCCACTTGTGGCAATTCTGTCTCCCTTTTTTACAGGACAGGCATCGGGCTCCAAAAAAAAGTCAACATCAAATCTTTGTTCCGCATACTGCCTTTCCTTTAAGATGGAATCTAGTTTGGGCTCAAAATAGTGGAGGTGTCCATATACTGAAGTAAGTCCTATTTCAGGATGGTTTACATACAGACAGTTTCCGTATCCCGTGGCGGAAACACTGATTCTTGACACATAACCGTCATATACTGAATATACCGGCTGTCCTACTTTCTGCTGCGTCTTCATATCAAGACCTGAATGGAAATGATTAGGTCTTAACTCACCAAAATTAGCAGACAACTCAAGTGGCAAATCCATTGGCTGACGCAACTGAAACGCACCGGCAGATACTGCTAACAACGCAATTAAAGCAAATAGAATATACTTTTTCATTATTTTTACAATAATTTTTACGAAGCACAAAAATACAAAAAAATCCCGAAAACTTAATGTTTCGGGAACTTTTTATATAAATTTCTAATTTTAAAGAGCAGATTTTCCGTCTTTCCGCCGAAGGAGTTTAGTGGACCTAAATGACTGAGGCGAAAGCGGAAAAGATGCCTTTATAAATTAGAATTGGCACGTTGGGCTGCCGAGTAGTTTATTTTCAGAGCATACGCCCTACGCAGCGCCTGCTTAATATCAGTAACAATACCCATCTTAC
>JAKSNZ010000070.1 GCA_024405855.1 Paludibacteraceae bacterium | reverse complement strand
GAATATTGAACCCGAAAAATATGTATGCCACCGCTGCGGAGATATGCCCTATGGCTGTATCGCTGAGTTTCATCTTACTTCATCACCATTCTTACAAGTTTTTCCTTAAATGAACTATAGGGTTGGTAGCGTATTGAAAGGTCTATCCAATTCTTTTTGTCAACTATGCTGCGGCGATGCGTGAACGCCTCAAAGCCTGCCTCGTTATGGTATGAACCCATACCGCTCTCACCAACTCCGCCAAATGGCATATCAGTGGCAAGATGAATCATAGTGTCATTTATACAGCCGCCACCAAAATGGCAACTCTTCATTACTTTGGACTCTACAGCCTTGTCATTAGTGAAAAGATACAAGGCAAGCGGGTGTGGGTTGTCCTCAATGTATGAGATTATACTCTCCAAATCCTCATATTCAATTATAGGCATCACAGGTCCGAAAATCTCCTCTCCCATAATCTTGTCATCAAAAGTAACTCCGTCCATAACTGTAGGGGCTATTTGAAGTGTGGTAAGATTTGACACTCCGCCGTAAACTACTTTACTCTCATCAATTAGTCCGAGTATGCGGTCAAAGTGCTTGCGGGTTATTATTTTTCCGTAGTCCGGGTTGTTGATAGGGTCTTTGCTGAATTGTCTTGTGATTTCCTCTTTAACGGCGTTTATAAATGCCTCTTTAACGCTTTTATGGCACAGAATATAGTCAGGAGCCACACAGGTTTGTCCGCAGTTAAGGTATTTTCCAAATACAACTCTTCTTGCCGCTAACTTTATGTTTGCTGAGGCATCAATAATGCAGGGACTTTTGCCCCCAAGTTCCAGAATGGTGGGAGTAAGGTGCTCAGCAGCGTGCTTTAGTACCACCTTGCCCACTGCTTTGCCTCCTGTAAAGAATATGAAGTCAAACTTTTGGTTCAGTAGAGATTGGTTCTCATCTCTGCCTCCCTTTACCACCGATACAAGTTCAGGCGGGAACACTTCACTAATCATATCGCACAATACCTGACTTACTGTGGGAGCGTAGGCTGACGGTTTCAGGATAACGGTATTCCCTGCTGCAATAGCGTAAATCAATGGTTCTAAAGTGAGCAAGACAGGGTAGTTCCACGGACTCATTATCAGTACGGTTCCGTATGGTGTGGCAGATGAGAAGCATTTTGAATGGAACTGCACAAGTGGCATTCTGTAGCGTTTGTCAGCCATCAGTGACTTCAGATGTTTAAGTGTCCAGGTTATTTTTGACAGGGTGAGTCCTATTTCACAGACGTAACCTTCAAAAACACTCTTTCCCAAATCAGTTTTCAGTGCCGCACTCAAGGCACTCTCGTATTTGTAGATTCCATTCCTTAATGCAATGAGCTGGCTCTTTCTTACACTATAGTCAAGCGTACCACCGCTTCTGAAGTATTTTCTCTGACTCTCAACTAACGATTTTATCTCCTGTTCTGTCATAGCAAGGATGTTGATATTAATATTGTGCGAAAATACAAAAAATTCAGAACATAGAGAGATTATTTTTGTAAATTTGTGTAA
>JAKSNZ010000007.1 GCA_024405855.1 Paludibacteraceae bacterium | reverse complement strand
ATGTTACAAAAGAGTGAATTTTTTTAGTAATTTTGCAATATGAAACGTTGTCTATGTATAATTGTTTTCTGTCTGACGGCAATGGTGTCACTTGCTCAAATAAGCAGTGGCGGTATGCCTGTTCCATTTTTGCAGGACAACGTGAAAAAGCCTATGCTTAAAAGCAGTGGAACAGGTTTTTACACCAATATTGCCGCAGATACTGTGTATCGTCCGGCAGATGCCTCTGAAAAAATAATAGTTGCAGGTAATGTATGTCCTACAAACCTGACACCGTACAATAGCGGAACAGTTTTCAGTAATAACGGTTACAGAATATGGCGTGCAGGCATTGTTTCAAAAGGTGCCGCATCCATAGGTGTAGTATTTACTGAGTTTGATATTCCTGACGGTGCAAAACTGTTTCTGTACAATCCTTCTCAAACTAATGTAATAGGCTCATTTTCAAGCGTTAATAATAATGAACAAAATATATTGCCCGTTCAGCCTTTGAACTCCGATACTGTAATAGTGGAGTATCAGGAGCCGGAGAATGCGGCATCGGGGTACAGATTTAAGGGAAAACTGAAAATAGGCAAGGTAAGCCATAATTTCATGACTGCCAACGGAGTATTAAAAAAATCACAGCCATGGAAGGGTATAACTTGTGCAGAACACATTGAACTCAGAGACCCTAAAAATCCGCAGAAGAATGCTGTCTGTATGATTTATACAACAGGAGATAATGTGTCTTGGTTCAGTACAGGCGTGCTTATAAACAATCCTGACAAGAAACCTTATGTATTGTCATCATATCATTGTTTTAGAAGCAGTTACGCAAAAACAAGCGTATTCTATTTTCAAAATCACATTCCAATTAAAGATGTGCAGGGCAGTTTGGAGTTGTCAATTGCAGGTGGAAATATAGTGGCTCAGGCTCAGGAACTTGACTTTGCACTTGTTCAGCTTAATGAAATGCCGCCAAGAGATTATCGCCCATATTTTGCAGGGTGGGATGCAAATGAACAGGCAGGATACAATGCACCATACAAATGTGTACAGCACCCTAACGGTGATTTTACAAAAATTGCATTTGCTACACAAACGGTATCAAAATCAAAGGCAAATTTTGGCGATTACAAGTATCAGACATTCTGGAAAGTTGGAGTTTGGTCAGAAGGTGCCACCCAAGGCGGTTCTTCAGGTTGTCCGCTGACAAATGCAAACGGCAAGATAATAGGGTGTCTGACCGGAGGCTCTTCCACTTGTGAATATCCAAAAGATGACTACTTTTGGCAATTGTCAGAGGCATGGTCTTTCTTTCCTGACCCTAACAAGTCATTACGCAGTTGGCTTGACCCTCATCAGACAAGTATAAACTATATGAGCGGAGCAGACCCATACGCTGATGACAATCCATGTTACAGAGCAACAAATATTGATTCTGACGATACTATGGGGGCTGTTCAGTTGTCAGATGGAGCAACAGGGTATCAGTCAGGACATAATTCTCTTGGCAACACTGCGTACGCAGAGCATTACACTTTTGATGATGACAAAACTCTTTACGGATTGTATGTCGTAACCTATAAAGGCAAGTACAACGCCTCTCATCCTGTGTATGTAAATGTTTATGAAGGTGGCGGTTATACTCCTGGCAGTGTAATTGCCTCCGCCGTTCTCAAACCTACTGACCGATATTATAATTATGCAGGAGAGTTTGTATATTCAACAACCATAAAGTGGAATATGAGAGAGAATTATGTCAGGTTTGATACGCCTGTAAATGTTGGGAAAGATTGTTTTGTGGGGGTGTCATTTGATAATTACGAATCGCCTGACACATTGGCTATTTTTCAAACAACTAACAGAGCATCAGGTAATTATGCCTATTACTATAACAGTGGTTGGAAATCTTTTGAAAACTATCCAAACACTCCTATGGCGGCATCGCTTTGGATAGAGCCTGTAGTGTCTCCTGCTTGCGGTACAAAGTCTGATGATGTTTCCGCTCAGAATTTGTCATTGTTCCCCAATCCAGTTGATTTGTATATTAATGTGATATGTGCTGACTGCCCAAATGGCAACGCCAAGTATATGATTGAAGATGAGGACGGTAGAGTTGTATCTACAGGAAAAGTGCTGATAACTGACGGTTGTACTGTAATAGGTGTGCCAATTTCAAAAGGTTTCTATACGCTTATACTTCAAACTGAGACATTGTCACATTCATATAAATTCATTAAGAAATAGTTATGGATGCCAAGACACAAGGGGTAGTTTTAAGGTGTGGAAAATACTCAGAAAATCAATGTATTGTACAAATTCTTACAAAAGATTTCGGTAAGGTTTCATACATGGTTTATGCTCCTCAAAGCAAACGTGCCCGTGTGCGTTCCACCATGCTTCAGCCCCTAACGCTTCTTGAAATAGACACCGATAGCAAGCCAAGCCGTGAAATCCAGCACATTAAGGATGCCAAACCGTTAATGCACGCAAATTTTTCTCCTGCTAAAATTGCAGTTGCAATGTTTGTGGCAGATGTTGTTAACGCCTGTACGGTTGAAGGCTCGCCTGATTTGCTTGTATTTAATAAGGTGGTTGATACCATTAAGATTCTAAACACCGATGCTACCATTGACGCTCATTTTGCCATACGTTTTCTGCTTGAATTTGCTGAGGCTCTTGGTTTTAATCCAGTGCAGGACTTTGAAAATATTTTGATTCAGGAATTTCTTGGCACTCTTGTTGAGCAAAGTGAAAAGGATTTGTTTTTGCGGCTGATAGATGCCGCCTCACATGGCAATATTGCCGTATTCTCCCATCCGGAACGCCGCACTTTAGTACGCACACTCCTTTTATACTACAAACTTAACCTCCCCGATATGCCCCACATCAAAACCTTAGATGTATTGGAAGAAATGTACACCCCGTAAAAAAGGAAAAAAGGCAACGAAAAAAGGAGAGTGAACACTCTCCTTTTTTTTGTTGCCTTGCTCTGAATCGAACAGAGATAGCCAGAACCAAAATCTGATGTAATAACCGTTATACGACAAGGCAATTTTGGTGGGCCCACTTGGACTTGAACCAAGGACCTGCGGGTTATGAGTCCGATGCTCTAACCGACTGAGCTATGAGCCCATCATTGTCCGCTCTTTTCAAAGCGGTTGCAAAAATACAACAAATTTATTCTTTCCGCAAATTTTTTTTCAAAAACATTATCATTTCAGCAGCAGAATGCTCTCAGGCCCCATGTTCATAAGCAAATCAATTATACTTAGGTTAGGGGTAAACCCAAATTTCTCTTTGAAGACCTGATAATATGGAGTAGGTGCGGTATCGGTGCTTTTTTTATTTACAAGATGTCTAAAATCAATGTTTTCAGAGTATTGCTTGTATGATTCAGTCAGGTCATTATTAAAAGAGAACCCTAAAATTGAGCAGACTTCAGTTTGCAGAAGCAGATTGAAATCATACAGGAATCTGAACTGTTTTGTGTAGAACGGCATAATGGCATCGGCGTAAAATTCAAGAAAAGGGCTGGAGTTGTATGCAGCCTCAATAGTGCGCCAATGTTGTGTCTGCCAGGCAGTTCCGTCAATCAATATATCCTTGACCAATGTTTTTTCCTGTGGTTTTATTACGGGAATGGTCAGGGTTTCAACCCCGTTTGGGCCAAGAATTTGACACCTGTTGCGGAAAGTCTGACGGTTATAGTTGTCATGCACTTCTGTAATAACCTTGTCAGCACTTGCTAAAACCTTGTAGTAGGCAATGTTTCCAAGATAGGTGGATGATACAATAACCTCTTTCATTATTTTATGTCATCAACCAGTGTAAACAGACGGCTGAACCTGATTTTCTTCAGTAGCGATGCGTCCTTATCCCATGATAGCCAAATGAATATTGGCTTGCCAACTATATGGTCTTCAGGTACATAGCCCCAATAGCGTGAGTCCGCTGAATTGTGGCGGTTGTCACCCATCATCCAGTAGTAGTTCATTTTGAAGGTGTAAGTGTCAGATGGTGTGCCGTTTATGTAAATGACACTGTCCTTTACCTCAAGTGTATTGCCCTCATAATTCTTGATAATACGCTCATACAGAGGCAGATTCTCCACCGATACGCTGACCGTTGCCCCTTTTCTTGGAATGTATATAGGTCCGTAGTTATCTCTTGTCCAACCTTTGTATGATGAAGGGAAATACTCTCCTGCAGGGAACACCTGACCAGCAAATACACCTGGGTCAACTGTAACCTTTTTTACGTTTGGAAATTTCTTGATATTCTCAAGCATCTCATTTGTTAGCGGAAGATAATATACAGGACTGTAAAATCCTGCACTTGAAGGTGTGACACCTAAGAATGCAAAAATTTGTGGTGCGTTGTAAGTGTCATTTATTGTAAATCTGTCATCTACACTTACTCCCAATCCGTCAAGTTGGGTATCGGAGAGACGACGACCATCAGTCTCAACAAAATAGTTCAGTTGCTTGTTTTTAGGCTCTCTTATAGCTTTACCATTAATATATAGGTTGTTGTTAATTATTTGAAGTGAATCACCAGGCAGTCCTACACACCTTTTTACATAGTTCTCACGGCGGTCAACAGGACGGCAAATGACTCTTCCAAACTGTTCATGGTTTGTGGCAATAATGTTTCTGCCTTCCGCCATGCACAATTCCTGTGGGAACGGCATTGAATATCCTTTTTTTGCAAGGGAGTTGGCACCTATTTGGGCACATAATGAGTAGTAGTCAGGGTTCTGTTGGTAGGTGGCTACCGTATCGCCGGCAGGAAAATTAAAAACCACAATGTCCATTGCCTTAATGGTGTCAAGCCCTGAAAGACGCTTGTAATCCCACTTTGGCCACTCAATATATGATTTTGTATCCTTTGTTCCGGGCATTGTATGCTGTGTAAGAGGCATTGAAAGTGGTGTCATTGGAACACGTGGTCCGTAGCTTACTTTGCTCACCATCAGAAAATCACCTACAAGCAGCGATTTTTCAAGACTTGATGACGGAATCTGATAGTTTTGAAATAGGTACAGATTTATGAAATATACTGCAACAAGTGCAAATATTATGGCATCAATCCAACTGCAAAGTGTATATAGGTGTTTGTTCTTTGTCTTTTTCCAAAATGTCCAAGGAATGAATTTTGTAATGTAAATATCAAAGATAGGTATAAGAAGGAACAACCACCAATAGTTTCCCACCCACACAATAAACAGCACATACAGCACTGCCACTATAGAGAATTTAATCCACTGCTTCATAAGAGTTTAGGAGTTTAGGAGTTTAGGAGTTTAGGAGTATTACTTGTCCCTTGACCCGTTATTAAAATTTAAGCATATCCTGCATTCCAAGTATTCCTTTCTTGCCTTTAGTAAATTCTGCGGCAAGTACGGCTCCAAGTGCAAATCCCTCACGGCTTTTGGCACTATGGGTTATAGTTATGCTATCTACCGATGAATCATAGTTTATGGTGTGAATACCTGCAACCTCACCCTCTCTAATGGCTTCAATGCCTATTTGAGAATCATTCTGTTGCTTGCCAAGAACCCAACTCTGTTTGCGGTCAATGTTCTCCAACAGCCCCTCTGCAAGTGTTACGGCTGTACCGCTTGGAGCGTCAAGCTTATGAATATGGTGGGTCTCTGTCATATCCACATTATAGTTTTCAAAACCGTTCATAATCTTTGCAAGATACTTGTTAAGTGCAAAGAATATGTTTACACCAAGAGAAAAGTTTGAAGTCCAGAAGAATGCAAGCCCTTTCTCTTTGCAAAGTGCCTGTACCTCAGGCATTTTATCTGTCCAGCCTGTAGTTCCTGACACTACGCTCACTCCCTCTGCAAAAGCCTTCTTATAGTTCTCTACTGCAACACTTGGAGCGGTAAACTCTATTGCCACATCTGCACTGCGAAAGGCATCGGTGTGGAAATCCTCCTGATTATCTATATCAATGCGGGCTACAATCTCATGCCCTCTACTCAGGGCAATGTTCTCTATAATATGCCCCATCTTACCATAACCTATTAATGCTATCTTCATAAATTTTTATTCTAAAAATTTATGCATGTTTGTTCGTGACTCGGCATAATCAGGTTTACCTGATTTTTAAGTTTTCCAATGTGTCCATCTCAGAATAAATTCTGGCTGGACCCTTTGTAAAACTTGAATCTGCTACGCAGATTCTGCTCTCGCTACTCCAAACAGTCATAAATTCCAATTAATACCTTGTTTCTATCTGACAGGACTCATAAATGCGTCCTCAATGTGTTCTATCTTAAATGTGCCGTCAGCATTGCTTATTATTGACATAATGTCAAACCTTACAGGCATATCAAGTTTGTAAAACCTTATGTAACCGTCAGTGGCGTTAATGATTCTGCGTATTTTTCTGTCATTGACAGCCTCTTCCGGCTCTCCAAAATCTTCAGAACTGCGTGTCTTAACCTCAACTACAATCAGCATTCCGTCTTTTTCCGCAACTATATCAAGTTCCAAATGACCGCAATGCCATCGTGTGTCACGCACTTTATATCCGGCATTTTTCAACCAACTGACAGCCGTTTTCTCGCCTTTTTCACCAAGTATTGTGTTATCAAACATTTTTAGTAACTTTGCAAGTTATTAGCGAGCCTACAAAGGTAGTAAAAATTTGGCGTTAAAAGCAAAAAAAATAGTGAAACCTGTTGACGGGTATAATCCTTACCTGCGGCGTAACAGACTTACTGTTATGCTCAACGATAAGGAATTTGCAATGCTGGAGCGTTTTCTTGCCAAATATAAGGTGAAAAACAAGTCAAAATTCATAAGGGAATCAATAATGAAGGCTGTCATGAAACGCCTTAATGAAGATTATCCAAGCCTGTTTGATTAAAAAAATTTAACTTATGCAACAAGATGCAAATATATTGAGCAATGTCAAATTCTCTGATTTTCCTGAGAAAGTAGACAAGAGGCATAATGTTAAGATTTATGGTGATGTCTCTTGTCAAAATTACTTGGCAGTTTTGAGTCATTTCTTGCACAACAATGAAAAGATTTCTGATAATAACAGGCAGTTAATTATAGATTCTATTCGTTCATATTTACATAACAGGAATACTGACAATAAATTTGAAGAGAAAAATGACGACGCAATATTACAATTGGCGGAATCTCCTGCCCAATATGAACTTTTTTCGGATTTTTTTCAGGTTCCTTTCCCCGCACCAAATAAACCTAAATTTACTTTTATAGATTTGTTTGCTGGTATAGGCGGTTTTAGAATTGCAATGCAAAATCTTGGTGGAAAGTGTGTTTATTCTTCTGAATTTGATGCTAAGGCACAAGAGACATATTTTGCGAATTATGGAGAAATGCCTTTTGGCGACATAACAAAAGAATCAACAAAGAAATATATTCCTTCTGATTTTGACTTGTTGTGTGCGGGATTTCCTTGTCAGGCATTTTCTCTTGCTGGTAAGAGACTTGGATTTCAGGATCAGACAAGAGGAACATTGTTTTTTGAAATAGAGGAGATTTTGAGAAAACATCAACCTAAGGCATTTTTTTTGGAAAATGTTAAGGGATTGGTGTGTCATGACAAAGGCAAAACACTATGCACAATATTATCTCATCTTGAAAATGCCGGTTATGATGTTGTTAAGCCACAAATACTTAATGCTATGGATTATGGCGTTCCACAACATAGAGAGAGAATCTACATAATTGGGTTCAGAAAAGACTTAAATGCCGACATTTCAAAATTCAAATATCCGGAACCAATTACCACAGGTGTAGACAGACCTAAGTTCCGTGATATTATGGAGAAAAACGAGGTTTCTGTAAAATATTATCTTTCAACAACTTATTTGAACACTCTGATTAAGCATAAACAGCGACATGAAGCGGCAGGACATGGTTTTGGTTATAAAATCATTGATGTAGATGGTGTTTCAAATGCTATTGTTGTAGGTGGCATGGGCAGGGAAAGTAATTTGGTGGAAGATAGAAGACTGACTGATTTTACCCCCGTTACAAGAATCAAAGGAGAGGTGAATCATAATTACATTCGTACAATGACACCACGTGAATGGGCAAGATTGCAAGGTTTTCCAGACAATTTTAATATTGTAGTATCGGATGCCGCCGCTTATAAACAATTTGGAAATTCAGTTGCTATTCCAGCAATTCAAGCGACAGCAAAAAAAGAATTGGAGTTTATTGGATTAATATAAAAAGTATAGAAGATGCCAACAAAAGGGAATAAAGGAGAATGGAGTGAAATATACACCCTCTTTCGTTTACTGGGAGATAGTCAGGTGTATGCAGGTGATGCCAATCTAAACAAACTTGATTTGTTTTATCCTATTTTAAATATCATTAGACAGGAACAAGTATTATATGAATACAAGCCTAATAGAGACAGAAAGATAGTAATTATTAATGAAGATGGGCATAAATATGCCAGTATTCCAATTAGTGATTTCATAAGAGAAGCGGACTATTTGTTGGAGCAAATAAAAAATGGCAAAGAATCTGCTTTTGAAATACCTAAAACTGAATGCTTTATGCACAAAATAGGATGTAAAAGGCTAAAGGCTCCATCAAATGATAAATCGGACATCCATATTGTCATTCATGATTTAAGGACTCAGATGAGTCCATGCCTTGGATTCAGTATCAAATCACAACTTGGAAGTCCATCTACCTTATTAAATGCAGGGAATACTACAAATATCACATACAAGGTTACTGGAGAAGGTATCCGTGAAGATAAAATTGCATATCTAAATAACATAGAAGAACATACAAAACGAATGGAAGAGTTTCTTAAATGTGGTTTTAGTCTGGAATACGTTGATATTGACAATTCAACATTTAAGAATAATTTGTTGTTTATTGATTACTGTATGCCTATTGTACTTGCTAACTGCCTATTATGTTGCAATCTTTCAAAATCATCTTCAAGTATAAAGGAAACAATTGAAACCATAGCAAATGACAACCCGTTAAATATTGATTCTAAAAATCTCACTTCCTTTTACGAACATAAAATGAAACAACTTTTAATAAGTTCTGCATTAGGTATGACACCTGCAAAAGAGTGGAATGGTAAGTTTGATGCCAATGGTGGATATTTGGTTGTTAAAAAAGACGGTGATATAGTATGTTATCATTTTTATAATATAAATGACGTGGAGGATTATTTATATAACAACACTCATTTTGAAAATGCAAGCCGACATAGATATGGTTTCGGCAGTTTTTACAAAGAGGATGACGGTAATACCTATTTGAAATTAAATGTACAGATTAGGTTTAACAAATGAGCGTAAATGATGATATAAGGTTTATGAAACTTGCTTTGGATGAGGCTCAGAAGGCGTACGATGCTGATGAGGTCCCCATTGGGGCAGTGATAACACTTGACGGACAGATAATAGGGCGTGGACATAATCTGACTGAAAGACTTGCTGATGTTACGGCACATGCTGAAATACAGGCAATTACGGCGGCATCGGAGACTTTAGGCTCAAAATATCTTGAAGGCTGTACAGTATATGTAACAGTTGAACCTTGCGTAATGTGTGCAGGGGCTATGTATTGGGCAAAGATAGCAAGACTTGTTTATGGAGCACCTGATGAAAAGTACGGATACTCAAAAATAGCACCAAACGCTTTGCACCCTAAGACAACAGTTGAAAGCGGTGTACTTGCAGATGAATGTGCTGATTTAATGAAAAAATTTTTTAAGAACAAAAGATAATAATTATGGACTTTGTAGAAGAATTAAAGTGGCGTGGAATGTTGCACAGTATGATGCCAGGCACGCAGGAACAGTTGCAAAAAGAGATGACCGTTGCGTATCTTGGTATTGACCCAACGGCAGATTCCCTTCATATAGGTCACCTATGTGGAGTTATGATGTTACGTCATTTCCAACGATGCGGACACAAACCTATTGCACTGATTGGTGGTGCTACGGGTATGATTGGAGACCCTTCAGGCAAGAGTCTTGAACGCAATTTGCTTGATGAAGCCACGTTAAGGCACAATCAAGAGGCTATCAAGAAACAACTTGAGCATTTCCTTGATTTTAACAGCAATCAACCTAATGCCGCTGAAATGGTCAACAACTATGATTGGACCAAAAACGTAACATTCCTTGATTTTGCCCGTGAAATAGGCAAGCACATAACCGTTAATTATATGATGGCAAAGGAGTCCGTTCAAAAACGTCTTAACGGAGAGGCTCGTGACGGATTGTCATTTACAGAGTTTACCTATCAGCTTCTTCAAGGCTTTGATTTTATGACCCTTTATCAGACAAAAGGTTGCAGACTTCAACTTGGAGGCTCAGACCAATGGGGTAACATCACTACAGGTACAGAACTAATCCGCCGTAAACTTGGCGGTGAGGCATTTGCCCTTACCTGCCCTCTTATAACTAAGGCTGACGGTACTAAATTTGGCAAGACAGAGAGCGGTAATGTTTGGCTTGACCGCCGATACACATCGCCTTACAAATTCTATCAGTTCTGGCTTAATGTGGCAGACAACGATGCTGAACGCTACATAAAGATATTCACATCACTTTCTAAAGAAGAGATTGACGCACTTATTGCAGAGCATCAGCAGGCACCACATTTAAGAGTTCTGCAAAAGAAACTTGCGGAAGAGGTGACTATTATGGTACACTCACGTGAAGATTATGACAAGGCTGTGGAGGCATCGGGTATTCTGTTTGGAAACGGTACTGCCGATTCCCTGAAATCACTTGATGAAGCCACTCTGCTTGATGTTTTCACAGGAGTTCCAAGTTTTGAGTTCTCAATTTCAGAAAATGAGGGAGCAAGACTTGCTGACCTTATGGTTGACAAAACGCAGGTGTTCCCTTCAAAGGGAGAGATGAGAAAACTTGTACAAAACAACGGGTTCTCTATAAATAAGGTGAAAATCACTGACCCTAACGCAACATTCAGCAAAGATATGCTTCTTGACGGCAAGTATCTGCTTGTTCAAAAAGGCAAAAAGAATTATGTGCTGTTGATTGGTAAAGCGTAATGAGCATTGCAATATAAACTAGTTGTTTATATTATCATCAAAAATTTTGATATTTGAGTTTGATTTCTTAAATTTGTGAACTAAACCAATAAATTTATACATTATGAAAAAATTAGAGTACATTGCAGGAGTGGCATTATTAATGCTGTCACTTGCATCATGTGGCGGAAGAGATTATCCAGTGACCCCTGAACCGGTAAAGGAAACAGTTACTGATGTGTGCGGCAATACGTATGCGGTAGTAAAAATAGGTAGTCAGACTTGGATGGCAGAGAATCTTGCCTGCAATAGGTATGATTCAGAAAGTGAGAATGCAGGAGCGGTGATAAATTATGGAAAAGGTAAGGGCAGTGGCTATCAGCCGTACTATATGGATAGCAGAATAAGAGAAAACTGGACAGACGGTGGAAGGTTTGCAGAAAATATTACTGATGTGCAGATAAAGAAATTAGGCTTGCTCTACAATTGGGCTGCCGCAATGGGTTATGCCACAGCAGAGGAGGCTTGGAAAAAAGAGGGTATTTATGAGGGCAACCGTCAGGGTATATGTCCTAATGGCTGGCACCTGCCAAGTCAAGTGGAGTGGGACTTGCTTGAGTCAACAGTAAGAGATATTTGTGGAGACAAAAAGACTGGTACAGAGGGTAGACACTTAAAATCCAGAGCAGGATGGTCATCTTATAAGGGTATAATAGGTGATGATGCCGTGAATTTCTGTGCATTGCCGGCAGGAGAATCAGATGGTAGTCAAATTATATGTGTAGGTGCTTATTTGCAGATTTGGACATCAACCGCACTTACAGGTAAATTTCAAGATGAGGCGTATGATGATTGGTTCTCTTTTAACAGCGATGATATTGTGGCATTTGACAGCTTTAAGAAGAATGCCCGTAGCGTACGCTGCCTGAAAAATTCAAGAGATAAGGTGGAAACAACATCTGACCCTGTACAACAGGGCAGACATGAGAGATTGCCTTAATCTAAAGTTTAATTGACAGGCGGGTCAAGGTTTCATTTGAAACTTTGACCCGTTTTTTTTGCATTCATCCGTTTCCGTTAATAAAAAAGCAGGTATAAATTTTGCAGTTTATTCACTAAGTTGTACATTTGCAAAATTTTTGATGTAACGCAGATATCATGACAGTTATTGAAGATTTCAATTTGGTGGACAAGGAGTGTGGCTACGCATGTACCATTGGTTTTTTTGACGGTTTGCATATAGGACACAAGGCTCTTATTGAGAGTTTGAAGAAGGCTGCAGAGCAAAGAGGTTTAAAGACACTTATTGTAACTTTTGCACAGCACCCAAGAGAACTTATGAAGGTAAGTTATGTTCCAAAACTTCTTACAACCACATCAGAGAGGATTGAAATGCTTGAGGGTCTTGGCGTTGATGCCTGCTATGTAATAAAGGACAAGCAAACCTTTGAATTTTCAAGTTCCTACTTCATGAATCATGTATTGGCTGAAAAACTGAATGTCAAATATCTGCTTGTGGGATATGACCACCATTTTGGCAGCGACAGAGAGCATGGAATAGACTATTATAAGGAGTGCGGAGCAAAGTTTGGTGTGGAGGTGGAGCAGGAGAGTGCTGTATCGGCAGGAAAGACTATGGTAAGTTCATCTGAAATACGCAGACAACTACAAGCCGGTAAACTTGATAACATTACCAAACTTTTGGGCTATAACTACTTTCTTGAAGGTACTGTGGTGCATGGCAGGAGTGTTGGTAAGGAGATAGGTTTTCCAACGGCAAATGTTGCACTTAATGATGTAAGAAAGTTGATACCTAAGGAGGGTGTATATTCCACAAAGGTTAAGATTGAGGATGAATCACATATTTTTAAGGGCGTTTTGAATATAGGTGTCAGACCAACTTTCATAAAACTTGGCTCAGAAAAGACCATAGAGGTGCATATCCTTGACTTTAGCGGAGACATCTATGGTAAGAAAATAAGAATAGAACTTCTCAAATACCTGCGTGCAGAGGAGAAGTTTGAGAGTGCAGCCCAACTTACCAAACAGATTCAAAAGGACATTACGCTTTAATGTCCTTTACCATCAGTTGTATTGATTTGTTGCCATTGAAGTTGTTTTCTTCAATGGTGTAGCAAATGCTTATTGGTTTTAGACCTTTTATGTGGTCATTGAACTGTTTACCCATTCCAAATGCAATGCCGTTCATTACATTTTCACTGTCAGGCTCTGTAAGCTCAAGTTTCATGTGCTCCAACTCCTTGCCTACTAAACGGCTTGTACCAAAATCAACCACATTGTCTGTTGCAAACACAGGTTTCAGATTATCTGGTCCGAAAGGTGCAAACTTTTGAAGTATCTTAAAGAATTTAGGGGTTATCTCACTGAAATGAATAACTGCATCAACGTCAATTTGAGGGGTTTTCTGCTCCTCTGTAATATTGGCTGATACATATTCGTCAAATCTGCGTTGGAATTCAGGCACGTTCTCCTCTTTCATTGTAAGACCTGCCGCATAAATATGACCTCCAAAATTTTCAAGCAAATCACGGCATGAGTCAATTGCCTTGTAAATGTCAAATCCACTTATTGAACGGGCTGAGCCTGTTGCAAAGCCGTTAGACAACGTAAGAACCACTGACGGACGGTAGAATTTCTCACTTAAACGTGATGCAACTATACCAATAACGCCTTTACTCCACTTTGGATTGTATACCACAATAGAGTTTCTGTTTGCAAACTCCCCGTCATTGTCAATGCTCCCAAGTGCATCTTCAGTTGTTTTCTTATCCAAATCCTTGCGTTCCTGATTGTATGAGTCAATTTGTGTACTCATTTTTTTTGCAAAATGGAGGTCTTTGGTAATAAGCAGTTCCACCGCTTCACCGGCAGAGTGCATTCTGCCTGATGCGTTTATTCTTGGTCCTATCTTAAATACAATGTCACTTACGGTAACTTCTTTCCCCTTTAGTCCGCAAACGTCCATTATGCCTTGCAGTCCAATGCACGGATTTTGGTTGAGTTGCTCAAGTCCGAAAGACATAAGCACACGGTTCTCTCCTGTAATAGGCACAATATCAGATGCAATGCTTACAGCAAGCAAATCCATAAGTGATGTAAGTTTTTCAAACGGAATGCCATTGCTTATGGCAAAAGCCTGCATCAGTTTGAATCCTACGCCACAGCCTGAAAGATGTGGGTAAGGGTATGTGGAGTCAACTCTTTTAGGGTCAAGAACAGCCACTGCGGGAGGCAGCGAGTCATCAGGATTATGATGGTCACAAATTATTATGTCAACATTACGCTGTGTGGCATATTTCACTTTTTCTATAGCCTTGATACCGCAGTCAAGCACAATAATCAGGGAGAATCCGTTTTCAAATGCGTAGTCAATGCCTTTATATGAGATTCCGTAGCCCTCATCATTGCGGTCAGGAATGTAAAAACCTATGTTTGAGACAGATGTATAAGGTTGAAGAAACTTGTATACAAGCGTTACCGCTGTAGTTCCGTCAACATCGTAGTCTCCATAAACAAGAATTTTCTCTTTATTACTTAACGCCTTGTTTATTCTGTCAACAGCCTTATCCATGTCATTCATAAGGAAGGGGTCATGAATGTGGTCAAGTTGCGGGTGGAAGAAACGGCTTGCGTCATCCATGGTTTTGATTCCGCGTTGTACCAGCAGCTGACAAAGCGTAGGGCTGATTTTCAGTTGCTCAACAAGTTGCCTCTTGCACTCCTCGTCTTCAGGCGATAGATTATTTATTATCCAACGATTTTCCATAAAAAATATTAACTTTGCACAAAGATAATGAATTAGAGTGAAAAAGATGGAAAATGATGACAAATTATTAGTTGAAGAGGTAAAAAAGGCTGTTGAAGTTATGAAGAATGGGGGTATAATTCTTTATCCCACCGATACGGTATGGGGTATAGGTTGTGATGCCACCAACGCTCAGGCGGTCTCAAAAATCTACAAGTTAAAGCAGCGTGAAGACTCTAAATCAATGCTTTGCCTGGTTGATTCAATGGCAAGAGTTGCCATGTATGTGGAGCAGGTGCCTGAAATGGCGTATGACTTGACAGAGATAAGTGAAAAACCTATAACGGTAATATACCCTGCGGCTAAAGGGGTTGCACCAAATATTATTGCAGATGATGGAAGTCTTGGAATAAGAATATCAAGAGAGAAGTTTTCAAAATATCTGTGTGGGGCATTGGGTAAGCCTGTTGTATCCACATCAGCAAACATAAGCGGAGAACCTACAGCGGCAACTTTTTCTGAAATTTCAGACGCCATAAAGAGTGGTGTTGACTATATTGTTAACTACAGACGCTCCGATAATGAAAAAAAACAGCCGTCATCAATAATAAAGTTGGAAAAAAACGGTACCTTTGTAATTTTAAGGAAATAGTTGACTTTGAAAAAGAGAAGCATATTATATAAATACGTTGTGTGTGATGCTGTAATGGCATTGCTTGCTTGGGCAATATTGAACGGCATCAGAACTATGGCGGCATTGAGAACTGATGAGTTCAGTTATTTATTCCTGCTTCCTGAGTATAACGCAAAGATAGTATATCCGTTAATTCCTTTTTTCTGGTTCTTTCTACATTGGATGTCAGGCTATTACAATGATGTGTGGTTCAAGTCAAGAGTGTCTGAATTGGTTACCACCATACTGACAACCATAATAGGCTCTACAATACTATTCTTTCTCATTATTGTAGATGATGCTGTTTCTGATTATTCAGTATACCTACAGTCATACTTTACCCTAATAGGGTTGCAATTTACATTTACATACACAGCAAGGCTTGCAATAACAGTAAAGAGTGCAGAACGCATTAACAAAGGTGAAATAGGATTCAATACATTAATTCTTGGAGTTGGAGAAAAAGCGGCAAAACTATATAAAGACTTGTTATCCACTCCAAAATCAACAGGCTACATAGTAAAAGGATTTGTAAACATGGAATCATCTACAGAGATAAAGGTTCCGCATAATAAGGTTTTAGGTACAGGAAAGGAGTTGTTAGAGATTATAGGTGAGTTTTCTGTATCACAAGTCATTATTGCCGTTGAAAACATAACAGATAAGAAAATATATTCCATAATAGGTACAGTAGGACAGACGGGCGTAGGCATAAAGTTTATTCCGTCAAAGTATCATTTGGTAACGGGAAGTGTAAAACTTGACACCATCTACGGCATACCTATGATTGACCTTTCCGCCATAAAAATGAATGACTGGGAGGTAAACTTCAAACGCTTTTTTGATATTGCACTTTCAGTTCTTGCCATAATCCTGCTTTCTCCGCTATATGTATTCTTTTTCATTGCTGTTGGAAAAAAACCTATCTATTCACAGGAGAGAGTTGGACAGCATGGCAGGATTTTCAGCATTTACAAGTTCCGCAGCATGATTCTGAATGCGGAAACGGACACTCCGATGCTATCGTCAAATGATGACCCAAGAATTACAAGATTAGGCAGGTTCATGCGTAAATATCGTTTGGATGAGTTACCTCAATTCTTTAATGTGATTAATGGGGATATGTCACTTGTAGGACCAAGACCAGAACGTCAGTATTATGTGGAACAGATAGTTAAGTTGGCTCCGTATTATTACATGCTACAGAATGTAAAGCCTGGAATAACATCGTGGGGAATGGTAAAGTTTGGGTATGCAAATACTGTGGAGCAGATGGTTGAGAGGGCATCGTATGATATGCTTTATCTTGAAAATGCATCATTGTTGCTTGACCTTAAGATTATGATATACACTGTTAAGACAATTTGTACAGGAAAGGGAATGTAATGACAAAGTGGGAAAACAGATATGACAGACTTATAAACTGGAGGGAGAAGTCAATTCCTAATGACAGATTTGTGCTGATTCTCAGTTTTATTGTTGGGGTGCTGACCTCTTTTGCGGCATGTATTCTAAAGCAACTGATACACCTTTTCCAATATCTGCTTACTCTTAATTTCTCTATTTATAATGAGAATTTCCTATATTTGCTTTACCCTGCCGTGGGTATTCTGCTGACGGCTCTTTTTGTAAAGTATGTAGTAAAGGACGATATAAGCCACGGTGTTACAAAGATTCTTTTTGCCATATCGCAGCGGAAAAGTATAATAAAGCCGCACAATATGTGGTCATCTGTTGTGGCAAGTTCTGTGACAATAGGCTTTGGCGGTTCTGTTGGTGCTGAGGCTCCTGTTGTGCTTACAGGCTCTGCCATTGGCTCTAATCTTGGCAGATTCTTCAAACTTGACCAAAAGACTCTGATGCTGATGGTTGGATGTGGTGCCGCAGGTGCCATAGGAGGCATATTCAAGGCTCCAATTGCAGGAATTGTGTTTACTGTTGAGGTGCTTATGCTTGACATGACATTCTCTTCAATAATTCCTCTGCTTATTTCTTCTGTAACCGCCACCACCATAGCGTATATATTTACAGGTACCGAATCCCAATTTGCAATGCAGGAGGATGCCTTTATGATTTCAAGAATACCGTATTATCTTATTCTTGGATTTGTGTGCGGATTCATATCGCTCTATTTCACCCGCGGAATGAATTGGGTTGAGAATCTCTTTGCCAAAATAACCAATTTTTGGGTTAAGTTTGCTGTGGGTGCAGTAATTCTTAGTGCCTTGATTTTCCTGTTTCCTCCATTTTACGGTGAAGGTTATGACTCTATATCTTATCTTTTGAATCTAAACCACGATGCCATATTTGAACATAGTCTTTTCTATGGTCTTAAAAACAGCACTTTTTGGCTTGTGGCATATCTTTTAATGATAATTCTGTTTAAGATTTTTGCTTCTGCCGCCACCAACGCCGCCGGCGGATGCGGTGGTATCTTTGCTCCATCGCTGTTTGTGGGGTGCTTTACAGGCTTTTTAGTTGCAGTTGTACTTGAACTGCTTGGTGTAAATGTGCCTGCCCAAAACTTTGCTCTGGCTGGCATGGCGGGGCTTATGTCAGGTGTGATGCACGCTCCTCTTACAGGTGTGTTCCTAATTGCTGAACTTACGGGCGGATATTCTCTGTTTATTCCTTTGATGATAGTCAGTGTAATTTCTTATTGCACCATATACGTGTTTGAACCTCACAGCCTTTACTCAATGCGTCTTGCAAAGAAGGGTGAACTTATGACTCACAATAAGGATAAGGCTGTACTCACACTTCTTAAGACTGATGATTTGATTGAGACTGATATTCAAACCATAAGTCCTAATGCTATGTTTGGTGACTTAATCAAACTTATTTCATCTTCAAACAGAAATATTTTTGCTGTAGTTGACAGGTACGGCGTGTTCTTGGGTATTGTATCGCTTGAGGAGGTCAGAAACATTATGTTCCGACCTGAACTTTATAACAGATTCAGTGTACGCAGACTTATGGTATCGCCGCCTGAAAAGATTTATGTGGGAGAATCAATGGAATCTGTTGTAAAGAAATTTGACGATTCTCACGCATGGAATCTTCCTGTCCTGAACGGCGACAAATATGTGGGTTTTGTCTCAAAATCAAGAATCCTTACAGCATATAGGGATATGCTTGTTGAAATTTCAGCGGAGTAACTTATCTGACACTCTGCTTTTTCCACTTTATATAACCTGCTATTGCAATTACTGAGTATATGGCATAAAGCCCTGCGGTAATGTCTATTCCCTTGTAGATGTACAGCCCTACGGTAACCGCATCAACTACAAGCCAAACAAGCCATTGTTCTGTATATTTGCGTGAAAGCATCCATAACGCCACTATTGAGAGGGCTGTTGTAAAGCTGTCACAAATGGGTACTGTGCTGTTTGTAAAGTTTACAAGCAACAAGTAAATGATAATATGAAGTACTGCATACGATGCTATAAGTACAGGTATAAGTCTTTTGTCTGAATCAAATATTGAGTGAGGAATGCTGTGTTTTGTTTGAGTGTCAGGTTTACGTATAACCCAACAAAAAAATCCGTAAACTCCCGCAATTATGTAATAAACATTTATGGCGGCGTCAGCGTAAAGCCCTGAATTATAGTATAGAATACCATGAACAATTGGCATGACTATGCCTACTGCCCACATCCAGACATTTACTTTGTATTCTAACCACAGGTAGAGTAATCCAAGTACAACTCCTGCTATTTGTAAAAACATGTTAAAGTCCATTTGTTAAAAAATGTTAAAATTCTACTGAAATCTTCCCTGTGGCATTGAATTTGGCTTGTGGGAAATAGTATGCTTCATCGTATGCAAAAGCATTTGCACAATATTCTGCATTAAATAAGTTATTTAGAGACACTCCAAAATTTATTGTACAGGCATTCTTGACCTTCAGGGCATAACCTAACTGAAGGTCTGTAACCCAATAGGAGTCAAGTGTGAAATTCTCATCTGATGTGTTGGTTATGTATTGTTTGCCCACATATCTTGTCAGCCAACTAACTGTAAATCCATGAGTTTCAACGCCTGCCTTTATCAAGGCAGTAACTGACGGAGAATAAGATAGGTCTGTAGTACATGAGTTTGCATTTACAGCCTTATTCTGACTTAGTGTAACATTTCCTCCAAACCACAGCCATTTAAGAGGGGTGACGGTTGCCTCCAATTCAATGCCTCGGCGGTAGCTGTCAGGTATGTTGGTGTAAAGTGCCTCGTATGTATCGGGGTTTTGAGCCCCTGTAAGAATAAGTTGGTCTTTATAAATCATATAATAAAGGTTAAGAGAACCTTTCACCCATTTGGAGTTAACTTGATAGCCTGCCTCAACATCATACAGTCTTTCAGGTTTTGGTTCATCACCTTTTACGGCATTCACAAAATCCCTTCTTGTAGGTTCATGGTTAGCCATTGACCCCGATGCGTAAACCTTATGCAGTTTGCAGAAATTATAACTCAGTCCAATTTTAGGATTAATGAAATTGTATGTCTTGTTTACATTAATGTCCTGCATGCCGCCTTTTGTATAGTCATAAACATCATTTAGTCCGTCAATCTTATGATTTACATATCTGTATTGAATGTCAGCATACACAAACAGACCTTTGTACGCTTCCCAATCAACCTTTGCAAAAACGCTCACATCATTTTTCAGGGAGTTGTTCCTGTAATACTCAGAGTTGCCTTTGAAATTTACTGCATCAGCCACGCTTGTAACATATCCGTTATGAAAACTTCCGTACATATTCCACGATGCTCCAAAATTAGTTGTAACACTTTTGTTTTTGAATGCCGCGTATGCAATAATGCCACCAAAGTGGCTCTTTTGTTTTTTTTGCCTTGTAAGGTTACTTTTTTTCAGAAGTTGTCCTGAGGCATCATAAAGGTCAGAGAGCATATACTCTGATAGTGTGCGTGAGTTTTTGTATTGGTCATACCAGCCGTCTCCGTAAGTGTAGTGGGCAGTTGTGTTAAGTGTCCAAAAACCATTGAATTGGTGCTTGAATATCAGGTGGTTGTTTGTTTGAAAATAGTTGTCCTTCTGGTTGTCATAAAATCCTGTAACATTTCCGTTCTTGTCCAGTATCTCTCCGCAAGGGTTGTATCGGCGGTTTTTAGCCATCTGCTCTTTTGTTATTCCGTCCCAAGCGTTATAGGTGCTTTCAAAACCTCCGAACGATAGCAGTTTTACTGATGTGTATGTGCCAAGGTATCCTGTCTGTAACATATACGAGTGAAGTTGAGAGGTTGCCCTTTCCATATAACCGTCAGAACCTGTATGAGATATAGTTCCTTCTATAGCCCATTTCTCTTTTAGTAACCCCGATGTTACATTTATTACCTCTTTGTTAGTGTTGTAACTGCCGTACAATACTTCCACTTTGCCCCCAAGTTTTTCTGAGAATTTCTTAGGTTCCATGTTTATTGAACCGCCAAAGGCGCCTGTTCCCGTTGTTGAAGAACCTGCACCTCTGCCTATCTGCACGTTCTCTGCGGTTTGTAGCAGGTCAGGAGTATCAACCCAATACACTTTATGGCTTTCTGCATCGTTCAGGGGAACATCGCCAACGGTTACATTTATTCTTGTGCCGTCATAGCCACGCATGCGTAAGTCTGTGTAACCCACACCGTTGCCTGCATCGGAGGTGGCAATTACAGAAACTGTGTTTTGAAGCAAGTATGGAACATCGTCAGCATTGTTTTGTTTTTGAAATTCACTTTTGTCAATAATGCTTAATGCAACAGGGGCATTGTCAGCGGTACGTAACGCGCTAACCTCTATCTGTTCCAATACTTTTGTGTAAGTGGAGTCATTCTCCTGCTCAAGCAGGTTAAGCCCTTGCGCCATACATAATGCAGGCATTAAGGCAATAATAATCAGTGTTTTAATTCTTGACATATTCAGCAGAATTTATGAGGTGCCAATTCTGCCGCATCCCGGTATCAGCATTATCTGTATCCGGTACAATGGGTATAATCTCAGCCACAAAACGTAGCACCCCGATGATTAGTTAATAGTTAATAGTGAATAAAGAATAGTGAATAGTGAAAAGTTAATTGTTAATTATTAATTGTTTCTTCCTCTTTAATGGTTGGAGTGTTCTCAACGCCAAGATAAAGAGGTTTGACTATATCTTCCTTAACTACAAAAATTTCAGTTGCACGGTCAGGAAAAGCATCCTTAACGGTGTTACTGAATACCAATGCCTCATAATATGAAACAAAGTCTCCCACTCTCACTTTCCAAAAAGGAGCGGAATAGGTGACGTATGCGTGTGATTCAGGAAAAGCTTCAGTATAGGTCTTTTCCATTTCAAACGCCGCATTCTTGGCGTTCTGACCTCTGTTGCTTGAGAAAATCTGTACTCTGAATCCGCTACATGAAACAACTTGATTTGCAGGTTGTACTGTAGCCCCTATGTTTTTATAAACAAGGGAGTCAAGCCCTGCAGGTTGGTTCAATGAAACAGAACCTATACGCTCTGCGTATGTTGCAAGGCATAATAACAGGGTTGTTGTCAATACAAGAATTTGTTTCATGACTGCGAAGGTACAAAAAAAATCTCTGATTTTTGACAAATAATACTATTTTTATTAAATTTGTAAGATAATACATTGCATTATGGTTAACAGATATGTAATAATTACGGCTGCAGGCAGCGGCAAAAGAATGGGAACGGATATTCCAAAACAGTTTCTGCCCATTGACGGCAAACCCATACTTATGCGTACAATAGAGGCATTCCACTCTGTGCCAAACAAAATATTGGTACTGTCAGGCAGGGATATTGAGTATTGGAATCAGTTGTGTGAGAGGTATGATTTCAAAGTGCCATGCAAGGTGGTTGAAGGTGGAGAGGAAAGGTTTCATTCAGTAAAGAACGCCTTAGAGTTTGTACCCGATGACGCCATTGTGGCAATACATGATGGAGTGCGCCCGTTTGTATCGGACGTTGTAATAGAAGAGGCTTTTAAAGTGGCAGAGGAGAAAGGCAGTGCGGTTCCAGTAATTGATTGTGTTGATTCTGTCAGAATAATAGCGGAGGACGGCAGTAATGCACCAATTAACAGGAATTTAGTAAAGTTGGTTCAGACCCCACAGGTATTCAGGGCTTCAATTTTGAAAAAGGCGTATAATGTAGATTATTCCCCTGCCTTTACTGACGATGCTTCAGTAGTGGAGTGTGCCGGCTATTCCATAACCCTTACCAAAGGCAATGTAGAGAACAAGAAAATAACAGTTAAGAATGATTTGAATCTCAACTGATATGCAATTAGGCTCCCCAATAAAATATTTGCCTGGAGTAGGTCCTAAGAAGGCTGAAATCTTGGAGAAGGAACTGGATGTGAAAACAGTTTCAGACCTGATTCATTGCTTCCCATACAGATATATTGACCGCAGTAAGTTCTATAAAATCAGAGAGATAGAAACGGCTACGGCATATATTCAGATAAGAGGTGTTATTACAGGCTTCAGACAAGTGGGAGAGGGCAGGGCAAAGCGGCTTGTGGCAACCTTTACTGACGGAGATGATTTTATTGAAATAATATTCTTTAAGGGTTTGAATTATATACTTGATGCTTATTTACTTGATACAGAGTATATTGTATTTGGAAAACCAAACCTTTTTAACGGCAAGTTCAGTTTCATTCACCCTGAAATAGAGAAGCCTTCACCTGACCGTGTAACAGGCTTTATGCCACTATATCACACAACAGAGAAGATGAAGAACCATTTTCTTAATTCCAAGGCTTTGCAGAAACTGATTCTTACAGCATTAAAAAGTATTGACAGAAATACAGTACCAGAGACCTTGCCAAAATATATTCTTGACAAATATCATTTCCCTAATGCCTCCGATTCCCTTGTAAGGGCACATTTCCCACAAGACATGGCATCGCTTGACAAGGCACTTGCCAGACTGAAATTTGAAGAGTTGTTCTATATTCAACTTGCCATTTTAAGACAGGCAAACCAGTTTAAGAGCAAGGCAATGGGGCATCCGTTCCCCGTAATAGGTCATTATTTCAACACTTTTTACAAAGAGTGCCTGCCGTTTGACCTTACAAACGCACAAAAAAGGGTTTTGCGTGAAATAAGGAACGATGTAAGAGGTCCCGGACAAATGAACCGTCTGCTTCAAGGCGATGTTGGCAGCGGCAAGACCATTGTGGCTCTGCTAAGTATGCTTATGGCGGTTGACAATGATTACCAAACCTGTATTGTTGCTCCAACGGAAATTCTTGCTACACAGCACTTTGAGAGCATGAGTAAGATGTTACAACCTTTAGGCCTTGAGGTTAGGCTGCTTACAGGTTCAACTAAGAAGAAAGAGAGAGAAATCATAGCGGAAGGGTTGGAATCGGGGTCACTGAAAATACTTATAGGGACACATGCAGTATTTGAAGATAAGGTGCAGTTTGCCAAATTAGGGCTTGTAATAATTGATGAGCAACATAGATTTGGAGTGGAGCAAAGGTCAAAACTGTGGGGAAAGAACATTCGTCCGCCACACGTTATGGTAATGACAGCCACACCTATCCCTCGTACACTTGCAATGACACTTTACGGAGATTTGGACGTAAGCGTTATTGATGAACTGCCCCCTGGTAGAAAAGAGATTCATACTGAGCATATTTTTGATGAGAAACGTCCTGCTCTTAATAATTTCTTGAGAAAACAGATGGCTGAAGGCAGACAGGTATATGTGGTTTATCCGCTTATAAAGGAGTCAGAAAAAGCCGACATGAAGGATTTGGAGAATGGATTTGAGGCAATGAAGCAGGTGTTCCCTGAATTTAAGGTGTGCATGGTTCATGGCAAAATGAAACCCGCTGAAAAAGAGGCACAGATGCAGGAGTTTGTAAGCGGAAGGGCAAATATGCTTGTCTCAACCACAGTAATAGAGGTGGGGGTAAATGTGCCTAACGCTACAGTAATGGTCATAGAGAACGCAGAAAGATTCGGACTTTCACAGTTGCATCAGTTGCGTGGTAGAGTGGGCAGGGGTGGTAATCAGTCATATTGTCTGCTTATAACCAAGTATCAAATATCGTCCGATACAAGAAAGAGAGTTGAAATAATGACACAAACTACAAACGGCTTTGAAATTGCTGAGGCTGACCTACGACTTCGCGGACCTGGTGATATGGAAGGCACACTTCAAAGCGGACTTCCGTTTACACTCCGAGTTGCAGACTTGAGCCGTGACGGACAAATCCTAACCCTTGCACGTGATGAGGCTTCAGAAATTCTGAAGTCAGACCCAATGCTCTCTTCTGCAGATAATGCCTTACTTCTTGATCAACTTCACCAAAAAACTCAGAATGTTGTAAACTGGAGTTTCATAAGTTAATAGTTTTGTTATAAGAAAAGTTTATATACACCCATAACAGTGCGTCTGCACCCACGCAGCCGTATAGTGGGAGGGACCCGTAGGTTCACAGAACCGTTACGGGAGGGCCGAATACCTTCACAGAAGGTATGAGCCACTGGAATGGGTGTATATAAACTCTTAACAAAACTATTAATATTTGGTGAAATTTTATTATATTTGCAATTTATTACCACAGTAGTGCAAATGAAGAGATTTTTGTTGATATTTTTGATGTTAGGCACGGTTTTTGCCGTACAAAGTAAGGAGATAGACAATATCTTTGGAATTGAGAATGTTGTTTTTGAAGAGACCGGAGCAAACACAGAGTATGAAAATGACGATGATGACGATGATGAAAGCGATGTTGATAACCCTGAAACAGACTCATTGGCTATAAATAATTCAGCTGACTCAACGCAGATGGTTCATACCCAATGGTTTGATGAAAACTCATACGAAGGGGTATATAACCATGTATGGACAAATTTTGATGTGAATCCCTACAATATCAATCTGTATAAAATGAAGGATACAGTAAAGATTGATATGAGTGGATATACTCATCCGTTTCTTGGCAGGATAACATCAAATTTTGGAATGAGGACGTATCGTTGGCATTATGGAACAGATGTAAAACTCCTTATAGGCGATACAATAAGGTCAGCATTTGACGGATTGGTGCGTATATCAAAGTGGGGTACAGGTTATGGTTATTATGTATTGGTTCGTCATGATAACGGATTGGAGACAATTTACGGACATTGCAGTCAGTTGCTTGTTGAACCGGGAACATACGTCAGAAGCGGAGACCCTATAGCATTGGGCGGAAACACGGGGCGTAGTACAGGTTCACATCTTCATTATGAAATAAGATATGTGGGCAATGCCATAAATCCTGTTGATGTGGTTGATTTTGAAACAGGACTTGTTAAGGATTCAGTTTTGGTGATATGTGACAAAACATTCAAATATAAGGGTGTCAATTTGTCATATTATACAATCAAGAAGGGAGATAACCTTTCAAGCATAGCAAAAAGGAGTGGCACAACAGTGTCAAAACTGTGTAAATTAAATAATATAACCCCTAAGACTGTATTAAAGATAGGGCGTAAGCTCAGAGTAAGTTAAAAACTGGTGAATCGTGGAACCGATTAACCGATTAAACAAAAATATATGGGATTTAATGAAATTTTAGCAAAGTTGTTCGGCACAAAAGCCGATAGGGATATGAGAGAGGTGGCTCCGTATCTTGATAAAATCAAGTCGGTATATCCTCAAGTTGAAAAACTGTCAAATGATGAATTACGTAATCGCTCTGCAGAGATAAGAGAGGCTGTCCGTTCAGTTGCAAAAGAAAGCCTTGCAAAGATTGATGAAATTAAGGCAACTATTGAACAAACTGATTTTCAAGAGCGTGCGGCACTATATGCAGAGGTTGACAAGCTTGACAAGAAGGCACTTGATGCCATGGATGAGAAACTTGACTATTTCTTGCCTGAGGTGTTTTCAATAATTCGTGAAACAGCCAAGCGATTCAAAGAGAACGAAACCATAATCGTAAAAGCCACTGACTTTGACCGCAAACTTGCAGTCAAGTTTGACTTTGTAACCATTGATGGAGACAATGCCGTTTATAAGAACGAATGGATGGCAGGTGGCAATATGGTAAAATGGGATATGGCTCACTATGATGTGCAGTACATTGGTGGTGTTGTTTTGCATAAAGGTAAGATTGCAGAGATGGCAACTGGTGAAGGTAAAACCCTTGTAGCCACACTTCCTGTATTCCTTAATGCTCTTACAGGCAACGGAGTGCATGTTGTTACCGTCAATGATTATTTGGCAAAACGTGACTCTGAGTGGATGGGACCTATGTATATGTTCCACGGACTCAGCGTTGACTGTATAGATAAATACAAACCAAATTCAGATGAACGCCGTCAGGCTTACAATGCTGACATTACATTTGGTACCAATAATGAGTTTGGTTTTGACTACTTACGTGATAATATGGCATCGGCGCCTGAAGATTTGGTGCAACGCCGTCATAACTATGCCATAGTTGATGAGGTTGACTCCGTTTTGATAGATGATGCCCGTACACCACTTATCATATCAGGTCCTGTTCCAAAGGGAGAAGACCAGATGTTTGATGAGTATTGTCCTAAGGTTGAAAAGGTTGTGGCCGCCCAAAAGGCGCTTGTAACTCGTTTGCTTATTGATGCCAAAAAACTTATGGCTTCATCAAATCCTGAAGAACAGTCACAAGGTGTAATCTATTTGTATCGTGCGTTTAAGGGATTGCCTAAATATCAGCCACTTATAAAGTACTTGAGTGAGCCGGGAGTAAAAGCGGCAATGCTTAAGACTGAGGCTGTGTATATGGAGCAGAACAACAAGCGTATGCCCGAAATTACCGATGACCTATTTTTTGTGATTGAGGAACAGCACAATAGCATTGAACTTACTGATAAAGGTATTGACCTTATTTCCGCCGATACCGGAGATTCAAAGTTCTTTGTGTTGCCTGATATAGGTTCTGAACTTTCAGAACTTGAGAATATGCAACTTTCTGAAGATGAAAAACTTACACGCCACGATGCACTTATGTCGGACTACGCTGTCAAATCAGAGCGTGTGCATACTGTAACCCAACTTCTTAAGGCTTACACCCTATTTGAAAAGGATGACCAATATGTAATTGATGACGGACAAGTTAAGATTGTTGATGAGCAGACAGGACGTATTATGGAAGGCAGACGTTATTCAGACGGTTTGCATCAGGCTATTGAGGCAAAGGAGAGAGTGAAAGTTGAGGCAGCCACACAAACATTTGCAACCATCACCTTGCAGAACTACTTCCGTATGTATCGTAAGCTTGCAGGTATGACAGGTACCGCTGAAACTGAAGCAGGTGAGTTTTGGGATATCTATAAACTTGATGTGGTTACAATTCCTACAAACCGTCCTGTAATACGTGACGATATGAATGACCGCATCTACAAGACGAAACGTGCAAAATACAATGCGGTTATTGCTGAGATTGAAAGACTTATTGGAGAGGGAAGACCTGTGCTTGTAGGTACAACTGCTGTTGAAACATCAGAACTTTTGAGCAAGATGCTCAGCATGCGTAAAATCAAGCATAATGTCCTAAATGCCAAGTTACACCAAAAAGAGGCTGAGATTGTGGCACTTGCAGGCCGTCCGGGAACTGTTACCATTGCTACCAATATGGCAGGTCGTGGTACCGATATCAAACTTACACCTGAGTCAAAAGCGGCTGGTGGTCTTGCAATCATAGGTACAGAACGTCATGAGAGCCGCCGTATTGACCGCCAGTTGCGTGGTCGTTCAGGCCGTCAGGGAGACCCGGGTTCTTCAGTGTTCTATGTATCATTTGAAGATAACCTGATGCGTGTCTTTGGTTCAGACCGTATTGTAAAGGTTATGGATGCCCTTGGACTACAGGAAGATGAGATGATGGAGCATAACCAAATCTCAAAATCAATAGAGCGTGCGCAGAAGAAAGTTGAGGAGAATAACTTTGGCATACGTAAACGACTGCTTGAGTATGATGACGTTATGAACAAACAGCGTACAAACATTTATGCCCGCCGTCACCACGCACTTATGGGAGAGCGTATCGGTATTGATATTGTAAATATGATTTATGACGGAGTTGCTGTAATAGTTGATACTTATTATGACTCTGCCGATGCAGAATCAATGCGTATGGATATTCTCCGTCAGTTTGCTGCTGATATTGATATAAATCCTGATACAATCCGTCACACAAAGATACAGGATTTGACAGACCAGATATACAATAAGGTGTATGAGTCATTCTCACGCAAGTGTGAACTTACAGCAAAAATTGCCTATCCGGTAATTAAGAAAGTGTATGAGGAGCAAGGTCAGATGTATGAACGCATAATAATTCCGTTTACAGACGGTAAGGCTATGTATAACATACCTGTAAATCTAAAGGAAGCGTACGATACTGAAGCAAAGGCAGTTGTCAAGGAGTTCCAAAAGGCAGTCCTTCTACACACCATAGATGAGGCTTGGAAAGAGCATCTAAGAGATTTGGATGAATTGCGTACAAGCGTTCAGAACGCATCGTATGAACAGAAAGACCCACTTGTAATCTACAAAATAGAGGCTCACGGATTGTTTATGAGCATGATAGAGACCATAAACAAGAAGGCAATAACCATTCTGATGCGTGCCCAGATTCCTGTAAGGGAAGGCGATTCAGTGCGTGAGGCACAACAACGCCAACGTAATGACTACAGCAAGTACCAGGCACACAAGAGTGACATTATGAAGGCTGGAGAGCAAGATACACGTGACAAGCAGAAACCACAGCCTGTTCATGTTGAAAAGACTGTAGGCAGAAATGACCCGTGTCCTTGCGGTAGTGGAAAGAAGTATAAGAACTGCTGCGGCAGAGGATTATAGAAAAAAAAGAAAAATCGGGCAAAAATGATGTCCGATTTTTTTATTTTTAGTCATAAAACCGCGTTTTAGTTACAAATTTGCAACTTTTAATTATAGAAATTAAACTAAGATAGTCATTAACTTTACAATCGTTATGTTTATTTTAGTTTTAATCTATAATTAATTAGTTATGAAAAGAAAATTTTACAATTTCAAGAGCAAAGTAAGTAAAGCGGATTATGAAGAAAGAATTGCATTCGGTCAAAGTTTAAGAACAAGGCGAAGAATACTTGATTTAACACAAGAGGCTGTTGCAGACAAAATGGGAATAACAACTACTGCTTATTCCAAGATTGAGAGAGGAGAGAGTGGCATATCTACCACAAGATTAAAACAATTAGCGGATATTCTTGGCATTAACGCGCCTGATATGTTGACAGAGATACCTGTCAACAATATGCTTATGCGTGATATTTTTCTTGAAATAATATCAATGAACAAGAAAATAGATACGCTTTCTCATTATATAGCGGCTGAGAAACCTGCAGAATACCGCACAGCCGATACACCTGATTCGGGAGCGTAAACAAAACCCCATAAAATAACAAAAGGTGTTCACGCTTGAACACCTATTTGCTAACCTTAAAATCAAATACTATGAAAAAATCACAATGCAAAAGTAACGCTTTTTAAATATGCAACAATAGGTATTTATAATTATTTTCAATATTTGATTATTTTTCTTTTATTTGTTACAAACCCCTTACAGATGTGTTACAGATATGTTACAAAAGGAAAATTAGCAAACCTTTACACCGTTATGTACATTTGCTGACGGCGAAATTACAACAAGCCTGCCGTCTGCATCTTGGGCAGAGAGTATCATGCCCTGACTTTCAACACCTTTAAGTTTACGAGGTGCAAAATTTGCAACAAAGCAAACCTGTTTGCCTACCAAATCTTCAGGATTATAGTATGCCGCAATGCCTGATACAATGGTACGGCAGCCCATACCGTCATCTATCTTGAATTGTAGCAGTTTGTCTGCCTTTGGCACCCTTGAACATTCAAGTACAGTACCTACACGCACATCAAGTTTTTCAAAATCTTCAAAAGGTATGTTTTCTGCAACCTGTGCAGGTTTGAAATTCTTTAGTTCCTCCAAACGCTTTGCCTCCTCATTCTTTTTCTTGATTTCCTCTAGTCTGTTTATTTGAGCCTCAATAGGAGCATCTTCAATCTTTTCAAACAAAAGTTCAGGCTTGTTTATTGAAGCACCTGTAGCAAGCAAATCAAGGCTTCCAAGTTTGTTCCATGACCACTCCTTAAGATTTATCATTTCACGCAGTTTTCTGCTGCTGAACGGCAGGAACGGCTCAAATGCAATGGCAAGATTTGCAGTAATCTGCAATGCAAGGTTAAGAATGGTGGCAACTCTGCCCATATCCTCTTTTGCAACTTTCCAAGGTTCAGTGTCAGCAAGGTATTTGTTGCCTATGCGGGCAAGATTCATTGCCTCCTTTTGAGCATCGCGGAACTTGAAGTTATCAAGCAGTTTCTCAACTTCAGCCTTAACATCAGCAAACTCTTTAAGTGTAGCCTTGTCATAGTCTGTAAGTTCACCAGATACAGGTACCTTACCGTCAAAGAACTTGTGTGTCAGCACAAGAGTACGGTTTACAAAGTTACCGTAAATGGCAACAAGTTCATTATTATTGCGGGCTTGAAAATCACGCCATGTAAAGTCATTATCCTTAGTTTCAGGAGCGTTAGCGGTAAGAACATAACGTAGCACGTCCTGTTTGCCAGGAAAATCAGCCAAATATTCATGAAGCCATACAGCCCAATTCCTTGATGTTGAAATTTTGTCTCCTTCAAGGTTAAGAAACTCATTTGAAGGCACATTGTCAGGCAAAATGAATGAACCTTCAGCCTTCAACATTGCAGGGAAGACTATACAGTGGAAAACAATGTTATCTTTACCAATAAAGTGGACAAGACGTGTTTCAGGGTCTTTCCACCACTTCTCCCAATCATTAGGCAATAACTCCTTAGTGTTTGATATATAGCCTATCGGTGCGTCAAACCAAACATAAAGAACCTTGCCCTTTGCATTATCTATAGGAAGTGGAATACCCCAATCCAAATCACGGCTTACGGCACGTGGTTGAAGGTGCATGTCAAGCCAACTCTTGCACTGACCGTACACATTCGGTCTCCACTCCTTATGGTCTTCAAGAATCCACTTGCGTAGCCACTCCTCATGCTTGTCAAGAGGCAGATACCAATGCTTTGTCATACGCTTTACAGGCTTGCTGCCACTGATTGTTGACTTTGGATTTATAAGTTCATCAGGTGACAAGGCTGTACCGCACTTTTCACATTGGTCTCCGTACGCACCCTGCTCATGGCAATGAGGGCATTCACCCGTAATGTATCTGTCAGCAAGAAAAACTCCTGCCTCCTCATCAAAGTATTGCTCGCTCTCCTTAGTTATGAACCCGTCCTTGTCATAAATGGTCTTGAAAAAGTCAGATGCCACTTGGGTATGAGTGTCAGATGTTGTACGTGAATATATGTCAAACGATATGCCAAACTCCTCAAAAGACTTTTTTATAAGATTGTGGTATCTGTCTACAATGTCTTGCGGCGATACTCCCTCTCTGCGTGCCTTAATTGTAATAGGCACACCATGTTCATCTGAACCGCCTATGAAGATTACATCTTCACCTTTTAGCCTTAAATAACGAGCATAAATGTCAGCAGGTACATATACTCCTGCCAAATGTCCTATGTGAACAGGACCATTTGCGTATGGTAGCGCTGATGTAATGGTAGTACGTTTATAATTCTGCATATTATGTAAACAATATTTATTTTTTAACTTTTAACTTTATCACTCCTCATTGCCCTAATAATAATCCAAATACCGAATATTATGAACGGTATACTTAGTAACTGTCCCATATTCAATACCATACCAGCCTCAAAATCAGATTGGTCATTCTTTATGAACTCTATAAAGAATCTTGCAATGAATGTCCATGCAAAACCTATACCTGCCAACAATCCTTCATGTTTACGGGCATCAGTCTTCCAATATAGCCAAAGTAGGAAGAAAAACATAAGAAAGTATGCCCCAGCCTCATAAAGTTGTGTAGGATGGCATTCAGGAATTGATTCAATAGGTATTCCAGGATAATCCCTTACAAACTTGAAAGCCCACGGAACGGTGGTCTCACAACCATAAATTTCAGAGTTCATAAGATTTCCTATTCTTATTATACCTGCAACAGGAGCGCATATTACGTACATTCTGTCTGCAAGCCAGAAGAAACTCTTATGACACATATATTTAGCCATAAGCCATACACACAGGATTATGGCTATTGCACCGCCGTGGCTTGCCAATCCGCCACGCCAAACCATAGGAATCTCACTTAAATGGTCTTTATAGTATGCCCAATCATAAAAAAACACATGACCTAACCTTGAACCTACTATTACGGCTATTACCATATAAATAAACACCTTGTCAGCCCATTCATCAGGACATCCTTCACTCTTGAACATCTTGCCAAGCAACCATATTGCAAAAAGGAATCCTGTAGCATACAACAAACCATACCAACGCACCTCAACAGGACCTATTGAAAAAGCCACAGGGTCAACATTCCATATTACTGACAACAAATCCATAAAATAACACAATTTTTTAGGTTGCAAATGTACAAAAAAAATCAATGTCCTGCAATTGCAAAAGCAACACAATTAACCTTGACACCTTCAATCTTTAGCAATTCCCTTACACAAGCCTCAAGAGTGGCACCTGTTGTAATGACATCATCAACAAGCATCACCCTGCAACCTTTCAATTTCTCTGTATTTGCCAAAGAGAACAAATCAAGGGAATTTTGGTATCTCTCATTTATATTTTTTTTTGTTTGAGTGGTATTCTCGTGTGTTCTGACAAGAGACGATGTGTCAATGGGAATACATAAGGCAGAACTTATGCCTTGAGCCAAAACCTCTGCCTGATTATACCTCCTTTTCTTAAGTTTAGAGGGGTGTAGAGGAACAGGAACAATATAATCAACACTAGCAACCTCACTGCCTTTTATCTCCTCACCTAAAAGTTTGCCCATTTCAAAGCCAAGGGATTTATAGCCCTTGTATTTCAAATTGTGCAACATTCTTTGTGCAATGCCGCCCTTGTGAAAATAGCAATATGCGGTGGCGTATTCAACGGGAACTTTGTTCCAAAAAAGTTTTTCAGCATCGTTGTCAGGAATGTTATGGAAACCTGTATGGCTTAAATTGCATAGGCAGTTGGTGCAAATTTCATTTTCACCTTGTACCAAATAACCGCCACAACCTCCGCAATTCTTTGGGTATAAGAGAGATATAAGTCCTTTAATGTATTTGTTCATACTTTACCTCCTTAAAAGCATATACTCTGTCAATACCCTTATCATCAATTATATGCAGATGCCCGTCTGCATCAACATTGGAAATTTCACCTAAGAAAGTGCCGTTGGTATCGGAGTAGGGGGATTGTACGCCAAATCTATATAGAAAAGATATGTAGTGTTTATGAAGTTCACTCCTATTCTGCTCTCCCATAGCGTAAAACTCATTAAACAAGTCCAAAATTCTCTTTAAGATATGTTCTATATCATATTCTTTATTAGTGATATTGCTGAGTGATATAGGATTTGGGGCATCGCTCATAAATTTTTTCTGATTAAGGTTAAGACCTATGCCTATTATGCAATCAGCAATGTATGAGCCACTTAAATTGTTTTCAATCAAAATGCCGGCTATTTTCTTGTCATTCCAATAGATGTCATTAGGCCATTTGATGCTAATGCCTTCTGTTTCAGCTGATAATACGTTTGCTATGGCAAGCGATACGGCTTCCGATATAAAAAACTGCTCCGTTGCCTTAACCCTGTTAGGGTGCAACAATATTGAGCATAACAGATTCTTTCCTCTCTCTGACTCCCATTTGTTACCTATCTGCCCGTAACCGCCGCTTTGAAACGCTGTATATAGAGTATGTCCGTCAGCGTATTGTATGCCACCTGCAAGCCTGTCAAGTAACATTTTGTTAGTTGATACACATTCAGGTAAAAATTCAAAGGTGAAATTCATACGCTATTGGAACAGGAGTGTAAGGTTAATAAAGTCTGCAACGCTCAGTTGCTCAGGACGTTTGTTCCAAATGGCATCGGTTGTTGAAAAACCTTCGGACATCATTGGCTTTAGGGAGTTTCTCAATGTCTTGCGTCTTTGATTAAATGCGGTTTTGACTACGGTTTTGAAAAGTTTTTCATTACAAGGCAACTCCTTTACGCCATTGCGTTTCATAATAATTACCGCTGAGTCAACCTTTGGCGGCGGAGCAAACACCCCAGGCGGCACAGTAAAAAGGTATTCTATATCATAATAGGCTTGAAGAAGCACACTCAGAATACCGTAATCCTTATTTCCAGGACCCGATGCCAACCTCTTTGCAACCTCCTTCTGTATCATGCCTGACACAAACGGAATTCGCTCCTTATTATCAAGTACCTTAAAGAATATTTGGCTTGAAATGTTGTAAGGGTAGTTTCCTATAAGTGCAAATTTTTCTCCGTTAAACAATTCCCCGATGTCAAATTTTAGGAAATCATCAAAAATTATGCGGTCAGCAAGTTCTGTCTTGAAGTTCTGTTTCAGATAATCAACCGATTCCCCGTCTATCTCAATAACTTGCAGGTTCTTATCCTTATTAAGCAGGAATTGGGTAAGCACACCCATACCAGGACCAATCTCAAGCACATTACGCTCAGCGGACACATCTACTGTGTCCGCTATACGCTTTGCAACATTCAAATCTGTCAGGAAATGCTGCCCTAAATATTTCTTAGCCTTAACCTGCAATATTGGAAATATATTATCCTAAGAATGATATAAGAATACCTGCCGCAACCGCAGAACCAATGACACCTGCCACATTACTTGACATACAGTAGTTCAATACATGGTTCTTTGGGTCATATTTAAGTGCTATGTCATTAGCCACGCGTGATGCCATAGGAACGGCACTTAAGCCAGTAGCTCCAACAAGCGGATTGATTTTCTTCTTTGTAAACAGATTCATAATCTTTACAAGCATTATGCCTCCGAATATGGAGAATCCGAATGCAAGGAATCCGCCTGCAACAATACCAAGTGTGGTCCAGTTAAGGAATGCATCTACAGTCATGGTTGCACCTACTGACAGCCCTAAAAACACAGTGGCGGCATTCATAATGCCGTTAGAGACAGTATCAAACAAACGGAATGTATTTGCACCAATCTCCTTCAAAAGATTACCGAACATAAGCATTCCTACAAGAGCCACCGCATCGGGTACAATAATTGCAACAATAGTTGTAACCGCTATAGGGAATACAATTTTCAGAACCCTCATATTCTTAAACTCCACTTTGTTAGGGTATAGCTTATCCTGTTCCTTCATGTTAATCATAAGTTCCTTTTTAGAGCAGGTGAGTTTAACCACTAAAGGAATTATTACAGGCACAAGAGCCATATAAGAGTATGCTGCAATGGCAATAGGTGCAAGTAGATGCGGAGCAAGTTTAAGAGTGGTGAAAATTGCTGTAGGACCGTCTGCACCACCTATGATTGCAAGAGATGCAGCCTCTTTCATTGTAAAGAATTGTGATGCTACAAGCAGCACGGCAAATATACCGAATTGTGCTCCAGCACCAAAAATTGCAAGTTTCAGGTTGCGTAGCATAGGACCAAAGTCAGTCAAGGCACCTACACCCATGAATATGATAGGCGGCAGCAGACCTGACTTAATCAGGGCATAATAAATGTAGTTCATAAGCCCTAAATCATGTGCAATTTCAGGAAGCGTCATTGAATAAACATTCTTTGACACTTCAACTCCGTCTTTTACATAATGAACAAGACCTTCTCCGTCTGCACCAAGCACTCCCATTCCACCTCCGGGAAAGTTTGCAATAAGCACACCAAATGCAATAGGTACAAGCAGAAGAGGCTCAAACTCCTTCTTAATGCCAAGATAAAGCAGTAAGAAAGCAAGGCAGTACATTATAAGGAATCGTGGGTCTGCAATAATATCGCTGAGAGCAGTCATTCCATATATTTTTTCCCAAATATTCTCCATACCGCTTATCCTTTAATTTTCATAAGTACATCGTCTTCCGATACAGAATCACCGCTTTTGAAACAGATTTCCGTAATGACACCGTCACACTCTGCAGCAATGGCGTTAAAGGTTTTCATAGCCTCTATGAAGCACACTGTCTGACCTTTCTTTACTGTGTCTCCAACCTTTGCCGCGGTATCTCCAGCAGATTTTACAAGGTAGAATTTGCCTTCAAGAGGTGATTGCAGTTCCTTGCCCTCACCAGGAGCGGCAGTTGCAGCGGCAGTTGTGGTGGTAGCAGGTGTTGCAACACCTTCATTTGCGCCAATTGTAACAGAATATTTCTCTCCGTTTACATCAACGGTAACTGTTTGCGGAAGTGCTATACCACCTTTTTCTCCAGCCTTTTCAGCTTTACGTTTTGCAAGGTCAGCCTCAAAGTCAGCCTTTGCCTTACCAGCTTTGTATAGGCGATATTGTTGTGGGTGCATTGCAAGTTCAAAGAGTTCCTCTTCATCTTCTCCCAAATCCCAGTTGTTCTCTGCCATCTCCTTGCGGAAGGTGTCAAGAGCATCGGGGTAATTTGATTGAGGGTCTTCATTATGGAATTCACGTCCTTCAGCCTTTGCTTTCTCAATAAGTTCAGGAGCAAGAGGACCAGGTAGGGCACCAGCCTTACCAAGCATCATATCCCATATATCGTCAGCAATCATAGACCAACGCTCCTTCCCTTTCTCCATCTGCATTACATTCATAAGTGCCATGTTCTTTACATATTGGCTGAATGGAGTTACCAAGCAAGGATAGCCCATCTTAGGCCAGATGTAAGACACCTCATTGAATAGCTTTATAAGCAGTTCATCCTGTGTCATGGCAGGCTTGTTGTTCTTTGCTTTATACTTGTTAATGCTTTCAAGGTTAGTTTCAAGGTCTGTCATAAGAGAACCCATCATACCGCCAGGAAGTCCAGGGGCAATAAGCAGAGAGTTCATCAGACGGTTACGTGAAGGTATGTAATAACCAAGGAAGTCATCTATCATGCCTTGAACAAGAGTTCTTACCTCCATGTATGCCTCCATATTTATTTCAGGAACGCTGAATCCTGCATCTTTAAGCATTGCCTGAACTGCAAGCACATCTGCGTGTCCAGTACCCCAAGAGAGAGGTTCCATACCTACATCCACATAATCACAGCCTGCTTTGCACACTTCAAGAATTGAAGCCATGCTAAAACCAGGACCTGCGTGAGAGTGGTATTGAATAGGAATATCAGGGTATTTTGCCTTAATGCCGGCTACAATGGCACCTAGTGTTACAGGTCTGCCTATGCCAGCCATATCCTTCAAACAAATTTCGTCTGCACCTGCTTCAATAAGTTTGAATGCCATGTTTGTATAGTACTCAACTGTGTGTATGGGCGAGAATGTTATACAAAGGCTGCATTGTGAAATCATACCTCCTGCCTTTGCATATCCTATTGAGGGAATTATGTTTCTAAGGTCATTAAGTCCGCAGAAGGTACGTGTTATGTCAGTACCTTGCTTTTTCTTAACTACGTAGAAAAGTTTTCTAACATCGCTTGGCACAGGACTCATTCTAAGTCCGTTTAGTCCACGGTCAAGCATTTGGGTCTGAATGCCAGCCTCCTTAAAAGGTTTTGTCCATTCACGTACCGCTTTGTTAGGATTTTCACCAAATAACAGATTAACCTGTTCAAAACCACCACCGTTTGTTTCAACACGTGCAAAACACCCCATCTTGACAATTGCCGGAGCAACCTTTACAAGTTGGTCAACGCGTGGAACATACTTGCCTGCGGCTTGCCACATATCGCGGAAGAGCAGACAGAATTTTACTTCTTTCTTTTTGTTTGCCATATCTTATTTTTTTTCAATTTTTTCTACTTTACCTTTACCACCTGTAATCACATTCACTGCTTGAGAAATTGCTTGTGCTATGTTTGCAGGTACTGTTGCAGTAGCGATTGTCTGTGTTTTTTCCTCTGTAGGAGCAAACTTGTTCACTATCAGAATAAGCAGTTTGCCAAGTTCTATTACAAGAATAAGAACAACAAATACCGTTCCCATTCCAATTCCCATTAACTCCAAAGCATAAATAAAATTTTCCATATTTATTTTAATCTTTTTGGTCTATATTTTTTTGCATAAATTGTGTATATATGCAGTCTTTAAGCAAAAATACCCCCAAAGTTATGAAAAAATTTTCACTTTTGAAAATGAATTTTCCCAAAAGTAATCAAATATCAAGAAAGTTGATTCTTTACCGCCACAACAGAGCAGCTGTAGAGTGCCGCTGTCTCAACGCGTAACCGCATACTACCTAAAGAAATAGGTGTGAAACCGTTTTTCACTGCCTCCGATACCTCTTCTTCACTGAAATCGCCTTCCGGTCCAATCATAATAAGGTATTTGCCATCAGGCTTAGCTGCCTTTGCAAGCATCTCCTTATTTCCACTATGGCAATGACCTATGAACTTTTGTCCGTCAAAAGAGTTGCTACGCTTCAGAAACTCCTTAAAAGAGCAGGGTTCGTTAAGTTTTGTGAGGTATGGCTGCATTGATTGCTTCATTGCCGATACAAGAATCTTCTCAATGCGGTCTGTTTTTAGAACTTTACGTTCTGAGAATGTGCAGAATATTGGAGAAATTTCATCAATGCCAATTTCAGCTGCTTTTTCTACAAACCACTCCAGCCTATCCATATTCTTAGTAGGTGCTATGGCAATATGAAGATGGTAGTTACGGGTACGTGGAGCATCAACTTTCTCCAAACTGTTAAGTACGCAATGTTTTGGGTGTGCCACCGCAATTGTGGCGTGGTACATAGTGCCTTGACCGTCCATAACAAGCACACTGTCTCCTGCCTGAAGCCGCAATACTTTTACCGCGTGATGAGACTCCTCCTCAGGCAGAGTGTTGTCGGTCAGTATGTTTGGAGCGTAGAACTGAAACATATTGGTTAATCGGAGAACCGGTGAACTGTTGAATCGGATTATCTTATTACGATTAACCGATTCAACAATTAACCGAATCATCGTATTATTTCTGATACTATTTGGAACAGCCTTTGTGGTGCTGATTTCCAGAATGCGGCATATTGTTCAGGCTGATAGTCAACCCACGGAGTGTCGCTTATTATTCTTATGCTGATAAAAGGTACACCATTTTGATAGCAGGCGTGTGCTATGCTGTTTGACTCCATGTCCACAGCAAGAGCCTCAGGGAACTTTCCCTTTATAACCATCAGGGCATCGTTGTTTGTAATAAATTGGTCACCTGTACATATAAGTCCGTATTTTACGGTATCGTCGTATGCGGTTATATCCTTTATACGGGCAAGTAACTTAGGGTCAGCAGGTATTAGTTTTGGAAAGCCCAAATCATCTTGAGATGCAATCTCCTCACCTATGTCAAGGTCATGGTAAGCGGTATATTCGCCTACAACCACATCACCTTGTGCTACAGAGCGGTCAAGACCACCTGCAACACCACTGTTTATAATGTAGTCAGGGTGTTCTGTTGCTATCAGTTTAGCGGTGGCAAGGGCTGAATTCACCTTTCCTATTCCGCTTTTTTGCAATATTATCTTTTTGTCGCCCAACATACCAATACAGTATCCGGGCATATCCACAGTAATATTAGAAAGAGTTTGCTTCATTAAGGCAAACTCAATCTCCATTGCTACAATCAGACCAATTATTGTCATTCCTCTTATTTTTTTTCAGGTTTAGGACACTTAAATAGTATAGGTAACTGATAAATTGATGTTACCGCTTGCCCTGACACATAACCAGGTATCCAATCAGGCATCATATTGACAAGTCTCAAAGCCTCTGCATCAATTGTTGGAGACAGACTACGTACAACTTCAGGAGATACTATCTTGCCTTCTGAAGAAATCATGAATTTCACCACAACATAGCCGTTGATTTTGTTAGGCTTGTCAGCCTCAGGATATACAAGATTTTCAGCAAAGAATGCGTCCAAAGCCTCTTTGCCACCAGGGAAGTGAGCCTCTTGCTTCTCTCCTTCAGACAGTTGGTGAACTTTAGTGTAAATCATTACAGAATCATTAGAGATGGTGACAGACTCAACAGTAGTCATATCCATTTCCTGTGCTACAGCCTTTTTAACGGACTTTCCGTTTATAAGGTATTTTGCACCATCTGGGGCATCGTTGATTGTGGTAGCCCAATCTTCAGCAAAGGCAAATGAGGCAACTAATGCCATAATTGAGATAAGTAATAGTTTTTTCATAACAATATTGAGTTTAAGTTATATATCTGTCTGCAAATATAGTACATATTTATAAAATATGCAATAAAAGGGATATTTATGATTCTACTTTATCCAATCTGTCTAATATCTCTTTTTCCTTACATGCTCTAATGGAAAATATAATCAAACTAAGGAATAGGATTTGTAGAGTTTTGTGTCTCATAAAAGCACTGAATCAAGTGTTAAAAGATATTTATTGATGATGATATTTTGTTCAAATTCTGATACTACCTTGTTACGTGCAGACAGTCCCATTTTTGTGCTTTCTGAATATGTTAAATTTATAACTTTCTTTATTTGGGCAGCCAAATCCGTAGCATCTTTAGGCTTGCAAAGGAGTCCAGTCACTTTATCGTCAACGATGTTTCTACATCCTACTGTATCGGCAGTTATTATTATTCTTCCCATTGACGCTCCTTCTAAAAGGGTCATTGGTATTCCTTCTCTGTAGGATGGTAGTACTATACATGTAGAGTCCTTAATATATGGAATAACATCTTTAGTTTCACCTAAATATTCAATAATACCTTCATTTACCCATTTATCTACTTGCTCTTTTGTTATGGCACTTGGATTTTGTACATTTAGGAATCCTAATAGCTTGAATTTTACATCAGGGAAATCTTTTTTGACTATTCTCGCAGCATCTGCGTATTCTCCAATTCCTTTGTCCCACAATAATCTTGCAATTAAAATAAATGATGGTTGCTTAGGCAAAGGAGCGAGTGCAAATTTTTCTGTATCAACACCTTCTCCATTCAGAACGTAACATTTATCTGTCGGCAGAAGTTTGTATTTAAGAAAGTCATTGCAATCATCACTGTTTAAAAACCATACCTGATTGGCGTGTTTGAATGATTGCTTGTATAAAAATCTGGCAATTTTAGATATTATGTTATTGTTTATGAATGTGTATCCAAGTCCGGTAGTAACTGCAATAAATGGTATGTTGCATAGATGTGCGGCTAATCCTCCGTAAATATTTGGCTTTATTGTGTAGAAGAAGGCGAAATCAGGTTTTAGTTCTTTTAAAAGTTTTACAAGTCTCAAGACTAACATGCTGTCAGTTAATGGATTTGTTCCTTTTGCACTTATGTTTATATTTTTAAAATGAGCACCTGTTTCAACTATTTTTTTTTCAAAGATGCCATCTTGTGGAGCCACAACGGTAACATGGTAGCCTTGTTCACAAAGTCGTTTAATTAGACCACCTCTGAAGTTATACATGCTCCATGAGGTATTTCCCATTAATAAAATATGTTTTTTTTTCATTTTCATTTTTATTTTAATATTGAAATCAACATATACCATCTTCGTAAAAATTTAATCCATAAACTATTTTTGCTTCCTTCAGCACATGTAGATACATTGTTCCCATGTCTCCTGTATTTAATAAGAGGCTCTTTTACAATGCCTACTTTGCCTATTTTGTATGCACACAAACCTATATAGGTGTCATGTTCAATGTGAATATCCGGCATAGGTAGTACATAATCCAGAACCTTCCTGTTAAATGCCATGCAGCAACCCATAAAAGGAGATTTGTACAGAGTGCCAAAAATACCTTGTCCAGGTTTCATGAAATCAATAAATGATGGCATTAGAGTCTTTTCGCCGTCCCAAACCTCGCAATCATGCACTATACAATCATAGTCTTGCAATATTTTCAAACATCTTTCCAACTTGTCTGGCATCCACACATCATCTTGGTCTGCCAAAAAAATGTAATCACCCTTAGCGTTTGCAAGGGCGTTTGCAAAGTTACCTCGTATTTTGTCCATTTTTTCAAAAACAGGGTATTTGCAAGGTTTTGTCACTCCGCAATATGTTAAAACAGTTATTCTTTTGTCATTTAGTCTGGAAATGACTTCAATAGTGTGGTCTGTTGAGCCTGCGTCAGAAACAATAATCTCATCATTCTTGCCAAGTTGAGGAAGAATGGACTGAATTTGCTCCCCTATGAAGCGTTCCCCGTTATATGTTGCAATACAAACAGAAATCATCTTTTTATCAAATAAATTACCCTCTTTATAATAAATGACGGCAGCGATATTTTAAGAACCTCATTAGACTGTTTGTAGTTGGCGTAATTGTTTTTAATTACGCTCTTGATTCCCATTATTTTGTTTGCAAAATATTTTATCCCTATCTTAATTTCAGAGGCTCCTACTACGTTGCTCCCATGTTGCCTGTAAAGGATGTGTGACTCAGGCAATATGACTATTTTGCCTGAGTTTGCAATAGTGACAAGGGATATCCAGGCATCGTGCATTATTGCGTTTTTCCCAAATGGTAAGGAAATTTCTTTGGCTTTGTTATTAAATAACATTGTGCATCCCGCAATATAATTATTGACGGATAGATATTCTGGCGTTTGAAGTATGTTTACATTGATTTTTGCGGCACCCCATAATGTATTGCCCAGTGGTTTTAGGCTCTCATTAACAAGTTTTAGGTCAGAACAAACGATTATTGGTATTGAACCATACTTACATTCGGCATCTTTAATGGCATATAACGCTGTGCTTATTTTATCTCTTTCCCACACATCATCTTGGTCACAAAACATATAGTAATCTGCGTTGGAGTTTGTAAGCAGAACCTCAAAACTTTGTTTGCTTTTCAAATTGCTGTTAGAGGGTATTATTGATACTTTTTTAGGGTATAGAGAGCTATATTCCCGCAGAATTTTCAGAGTGCTATCCGATGAGTTGTCGTCACGGACAGTGAGATGCCAATCTGTATATGATTGATTAAGCAATGAATCAATTTGTGCCGGCAAATATCTCTCACCATTATATGTTGACATTAAAATCTCTATTTGTGCCATCGTGATTTAACGTAAAATAATGTTTTCCAAAATAGATATTTTGTAAAAGAGAATCTTTTGACATATTGTTTATAGGATTCGTAGTCACTCTTTTGTTTTCTGATTCTTTCTTTTAATGACATAGGTTTGTTTGCACCACAAACATTATCCCTATGTTGCCTATAAAGCATTGTAGATTTATGTAGTGCTACACATTTCCCCGCATTCATAGCGACAGCCCTGTCAATATGATTGTCGTGCATAACAACATTGTCCGGGAATGGGAGGGATACTCTGCCGGCAGCCATATTGCACAGCATGGTGCAACCCGTTGTGCATGCATACAGTAGGGTATAATTCAGATTTGAATGAATGAGGTCCGGTTGCAAATTCCTGTAAGCAAAAAATGATGGGGCTATAATATTCAGTTCCGAATCAACAACGGTTACATCTGTATGAATCAAAATAGGTGTTGATTTTCCTAATAAAGACTCTTGTTCCGCCATCTTGTTAAAAGTATCCTCTATCTTATTTGGCAGCCATACATCATCTTGGTCGCAAAACATAAAATATTCAGCATTTGATTCTTTCAGAAGGGTCTCAAATGATTTTACAACACCAATATTTCCGTTGCTTGGAAGCAACTCAATGTTATTATAATTTTTTGCGTATGATTCAATTATAGAGACGGTATTATCTCTTGAGCCGTCATCTCTTATTAATAGCCTCCAATCTTTATATGTCTGAGCGATTATTGAATCCAGTTGCTCGCGTATAAACATTTCTCCGTTGTATGTAGATAAAAGAATGTCAATCATTTTAACTCTTTTTCATCATTATAATGTAGAAATTTATTAAGGTCTTTGCTCCAGTAGTCCATGGCTTTCAGACTCTGCTCTTGAATTATTTCATCTTTACTTTTATGCAATAAATCAAATACTGTTGATGAATCATATATGTGACTTGGAACCCTGTTTTGCCTATGATACATAAGTAGAATTGAATATGTATTAAACAGAAATGTGCATAGTAGAAGTACCTGCTTTAGTCCGTTAATCAATCTGTTAGAAAGCTTGTCATAGTTAAGTTGTCTGATAATGGAGACTATTGCAAGGGGTAGATAATATGACCTGATTCTAATCAGCATATAGAAGAGTTGGTACATAAACGCTGTTATCAAAACTCCGGCGAGCAGACAAGAGACAAAAATACGGTCTGTCCTAGTGTTTGCTTTAATGTCCGTAAATGAGAGATATAAACATATTGGAATGTACAATAGAAGTATCCATTGAATCCTTTTAGCCTGAAGCAGGTGATGTGTAATGGACGTTTTTGCTTGTGGGGATATAGGTGCTACATCCGCTATTGTAGCAAAAATTGTTTGCAAAGGAAGTAAAGAGAAAACAACTAAAATGACAGTTGCTATTGCAAAATATGTTTTTGTTATATTTTTCCTATATGAGGTAAATAATATTATCATAACAAGTAACTCAACCAATAGTGCTGACTTGTGAAAGAAAAATGATACAACAACAAAAACAATTAATTTTACATATTTCCCTTTATCAAAAGATATTATGGCCAGTATGAAAAGACTTATGGCAATAGTTTGCCGTAGCGTAGCAAATATTTGATTGTAGTCAAGTATAACTAAAACACATAAAGCCAGGCATTTTTTTTCAGGTAAATACTTGAACAATTGATATATAGCGTAAAAATATAGTGTGCTGATAAGTGCTGTGGCTAACCAAAAAGAGATGTTTAATTGCTTGAATATGCTAAATAGGAGTAAAAAACCAGTTTCATAATAATCGCTATATTTTGAATTTTGTCTTAGCAATGTCAGCGGACTCTCAACGTTATCAAGTATTTCTGTGTAAAAAATGAAGTCCGCTCCATAATAATACTTGATAGTAAAGAGGAAATATGTAAGAAAGAATGCTGTTTTATAACATATATCATGATCACGCTCTTTCTTAAACGGAATGAAATCTGTGAAAGAGAATAGAAAAACCACCAATGCCGCTATTACAAGGATATTCATGTTGTCTTTCTAAATATAAGGATTCCGTAATATGTCATTAGTATGCACACAAATAACTCTGTTATCAAAAGAGAGATGGTGGTACCTATAGCCCCCCACGCCGGGGTTAGTGAAAAAACAGAGACTAACGCTATTACTCCGGCACACAAATAAATATTTCTATAATGTTTCTTCTCTTTTTCTCCTCCTAACGCAAGAAGGAAAAGTTGTGCCATAACTCCTCCCACACCTATGAATATTGGTGCAAATGACATGATTTTGAACAGGATGTCAGATTCGGCATAGTCATTGCCAAGGTATTTAATGGCAATAGGAGACCCAAAGAACATTGCAAGTTGTAACGCTATCATACCTGCCAATACAACAAACAGCAATTTTTTTGCCAGTTCAACGGCATCTTCCCTTCTCTCTTTTGACATTGCACTTATTTTAGGGTAAAAAGCCTGCAATATAGGTGACAGAATCAAAAAACAGAATGCTCGCATCAGTTTGTCAACTGCGGCATATTGTCCAACTTTTGCAGGAGGTGCAAAATAGCCCAAAATAATAATAAAGCATGCTGTGTATATGCTGGTGGCGGCTATTGACAGGAAAAGGGGAAAACTGTCATTCAACTCTTCCCTAATACCCTGTTTTGTGGATGGTGTGTACTTTACCCAATGCTTATTCTTGATAATGCCAATAGAAATGACAGTTGATGCAATATATACTGAACTTTGAATCAGTGCGGCAATAAGAAAATCATCGGGCGATTTTACAAAAATGAAACATAGTGGTAGAATTGACAATTTGGATACAGTGTTTACTATTGAAACAAGCCTTATTTGACCTAATCCTTGAAAAAGCCATACAAAAGAGAATGTATATGCAATGACAATCAGGAACATTATGAACATTGTTGTCCTATATACAGCAAATTCAGGTATAACTGAAAGAATTACCAAAAACACAAAAGATATTGCAAGCAAAATGGCTTTTGCATTTAGGGTATCGGTAAATATCTTATTCAGGGCTTCTTGATTGTTTTTTGCCAATGCCACCTTTTTAGTGGCACTTAGATTGAATCCAAAATCTACAATAAGCATCAGATATTGGCACACTGCAAGGGAAAAACTTATGTAGCCGAATTTTTCCGCTCCTAATACAGCCATAAGATAGGGGAATACCAAAATAGGTGCAATGTAATTCAAGCCTTGCAGCAGCACAAGGTAAAATACATCTCTAAATTCCTGTTGTTTAAGCAGTTGAATCCCCATACGCTAATTATCAGTATGCTCTTGCAAATACCACTCTTTGTTTTGACGGTTTGCCTGTAACCATACATTTGCCAGGTGTCTTGTCTCCGTCAAGTGGAATGCAGCGTATGGTGGCTTTTGTCTCTTCCTTGATTTTTTCTTCAGTCTCCGTGGTGCCGTCCCAGTGGCACATTAAGAATCCACCCTTCTCTATCTCCACCTTAAACTCATCGTATGTGTCCACATTTCTTGTGACAGACGCTCTGTAGTCAAATGCTTTCTTAAATATGTTTTTCTGAATATCAGCAAGCAGTTCCTTAATATGTGCATCGATGCCGTCAATTGAGCGTGTTTCCTTCTCCATAGTGTCACGGCGGAATACCTCAATGGTGCCGTTCTCTATATCTCTTGCACCTATGGCAAGCCTTACAGGAACACCCTTAAGCTCATATTCTGCAAACTTGAATCCAGGGCGTTTGTTGTCAGAGTTGTCGTATTTATATGATATGCCAAGGGCTTTTAGTTTAGCGGTTATCTCCGCTACTTTGGCATCAATAGTGGCAAGTTGTTCCTCGTTTTTATAAATTGGAACTATAACCACCTGATATGGAGCAAGATTTGGAGGTAGTACAAGTCCGTTGTCATCAGAATGGGTCATAATTAATGCACCCATCAAACGGGTTGATACCCCCCACGATGTAGCCCATACAAGTTCCTGTTGGTTCTCTTTGTTGAGGAATGTAACATCAAATGCTTTTGCAAAGTTCTGTCCAAGGAAGTGTGAGGTTCCTGCTTGTAGTGCCTTACCGTCTTGCATAAGTGCCTCAATGCAGTAAGTCTCCAACGCTCCTGCAAAACGCTCATTGGCTGATTTTACACCACGTATCACAGGTACAGCCATAAAGTTCTCTGCAAAATCTGCATAAACGCCAAGCATCTTTTTAGCCTCTGCCTCAGCCTCTTCGCGTGTGGCGTGTGCCGTATGCCCCTCTTGCCACAGGAACTCTGCAGTACGTAGGAACAGACGTGTACGCATCTCCCAGCGTACTACGTTAGCCCATTGGTTGCAAAGTATAGGAAGGTCTCTATAAGAGTGAATCCAATTCTTGTATGTGCTCCATATAATGGTTTCTGATGTAGGGCGTACTATAAGTTCCTCCTCTAACTTGGCATCGGGGTCAACAACAACACCGCTGCCGTCAGGATTTGTCTTTAATCTATAGTGTGTTACAACGGCACACTCTTTTGCAAATCCCTCAACATGGTCAGCCTCCTTGCTTAAAAAGGATTTAGGTATAAACAGTGGAAAATAGGCGTTTACATGTCCAGTTTCCTTAAACATACGGTCAAGTTCATGCTGCATTTTTTCCCAAATAGCATAACCGTATGGCTTTATAACCATACAACCTCTGACCGCAGACTGCTCTGCAAGGTCTGCCTTTACCACTAAATCATTGTACCACTGTGAATAGTTCTCACTGCGTGATGTAAGTTCTTTTGCCATAAAAAAGTGTTTTTGTCCTAAATTTGCAAAGATACAAAAAAAAATAGCAAAAAACATATATTATGGCTGTTTATTTACTATCATAAGATACCATTTAAGAAGTAGTTCATTTGTGCTGCACCCTTTTATTTCAGAGAACTCCTTGACAAGTTCCTTGGCAAGCAGCCATTCTCCGGTAATGTCATGTTTCAGGGGGAGAAGAGAGGTCAATGATGAAGGTATAAGTTTTTTGATTCTGTTTTTGAAGTGTTGCAGGCGTAGTGTTCCTACAGACGGCAAATCGCTTGCAAAATTTACTTGAAGAGGATTGAATACATTGTCAGTCAAAGTTTTTCTATATAAACTGCAATTTTTAAGGTCTGTAAATGGTAAGGAGAGGAATGCATCCAAGAGTTCCCTGTCCCAGAATGGAAGCCTTACATCATAATCAAAAAACAAATATGCTCTGGCGGCATTGTTTATACAATGTGTGAGCAGATGGGTCATTGTAAACCAATTAAATGATGATATGCTTGTGTATCCTGCACTAATGTTTTCTGATATTTGGTTGAAAACATAATTGTCAGTAATCCTGTTATGTCCATAAATGAACCTATCATCCAATATTGCTTTGCAGAATGATTGTGATGAAGATGAGTCTGTGAGTCTTGATTTATATAATTGGCTTCCTGCCAAAAAATCACCGGAATGACCTGGAATAAATACGGCTCCATCTTCCAATACCCCTAATGATTTCAGTTTTTTTATTGCAAAAAACTCATATAGCCATAAGAAGTTGGTCAATCCGCCCGTAAAACTACTGTATTGCCTGAATTCAGATGTTGAAAACAACTCCTTGGCGTCAGCATCGGCGGGGTTTATTAAATAAATTCTGAATCCTAATTGTTTGGCAACCTTAAAGGCAGTGGAACATTCCTGACTCTCTTTTGCTCCAATTGTATAACAAATTACATTTTCATATCCATTAAGTTTCATCATGCAGGCAATAAGCCTTGAGTCATATCCTCCACTTAGTGGAATAACAATCTGCCTTCCGTTAACGGAATCAATAGTACGTTTGAATGCATTGTCAATTATTTTCATAATTTGGCACTCTGTCATACTTTGTTCCTCCTCTGCCAAGTGCAGGTAGGTTTTGTAACAGAATTCAGAAGTGTTGTTATTTGAACGCACCAACAAGTGGAACGGTTTTACTTGCTTGATGCCGTCAATAAGAGTTAATCCTGCAGGTGTGAAACTTGATGCTTTATAAAACTGTACGGCAAAATCACTTAATTTGTCACTTTTTGAGAGTAAGTTTCTGAAATCATTTGAGATTTGCAAACCGTCAGTGTCTTCTTTGTAGTAAACAGGATAAATTCTTGTGTCACCAACGCTTGTCGCCTTAAAGTCAGGTGTGTCAATAATGAAAGAGAATATACCGTTTGCAGTGCGTAGTTTTTCAAGGAGAATGTCAGTATCGGTGATACAAAAATAGTCTGCCAATCCTTTGTCTGTCAAAAGATTGCCGTTTGCGTAGCAGTAACCTGTTACTGATATATATTTGTCATGATACCATTTTGTCATGATTTCTTACCAAAATGAACATCCATATAAGTTGAGCAAGCAGTACAAGCGTACTTACACTGAAAAACAAGACAATGGCAAGTTTGAAGTCATTTTGAAGGATTCCAATTATCAGTGCCACAATTCTTAATACAAAGTATGCCGTTTCAAAAATCAAAAGACCTTTTTGCTGTTTGAACAGATTAGGAATAAAATGCACAGAGCCCAAAACAACAAGTATTGCCAGCCATGGCAACATAATTCTGATATATTCACCTGATTCTCTCCATTCCTCCCCAAGAATGACGGCGGCAAGCCACGGGAGAAAAAAATACAGGACGGCAAAAACCGGAATCACTATACATAGTGCTGTTTTTGTGAAATAAGACAGAATAGGTATAAGCGTTTCATTGTTTGAAACCTTTTCTGAAAAACGTTGGTATAACACACCATGTACAGATGAGTTAAAAAGATTTATAGGTTTGAAAGCCAATGTAAGAGCCATGCCGTAAATTCCTATTTCAGACAGAGAGAAGAACGGAGTCAATATAAATACAGGCAGGCTTCCGCTAAAATTATTTATAATTGAACGTGGTAATGAGTATTTTGGAAAGTCAGAATACTCTTTTGCCATAGAGATGCATTCTGTCTTATTTACACTAAAAAGCGGAGACAATACTTTCCTTAAGTTTTTTGACAAACACCCTGCAAATGCTATAATGGGTGCAATGGTCATTGATATTATCATTCCGTAAGCGGTGTTTCCCCATATACCTAATGCACTTTTTGCTGAGGCATTAAAGACACTTTGGGTTATTGTGTAGCCGCTTATCTTCATAAACTCCTTTTTTCTGTAGAACCAGTGGCTGAGTAACATCCACAAAGCTGAAAAAAACACATATAATGGAATAAGGTAAAAGATATCAGCAAGTGGTGGAGCGTTAAAAACTGAAGCAATAATGTGTGAGAACGGCAAGGATAAAAGGCATATTAGCGTAACTGCTAATGTACATGCAAATCCCGTTTGAAAACACGCCGATGCCTTGTTGTCATTATTTGGCAGAAGTATTGCATCTTGGTATTCCGCAGTAGCAAACAGAACCATAATGCCTGCAATGCTTAAAAAAAGATTCAGCAATCCAAAATCATCAGTTGAATATAACCTTGATAGAACAGGGTATATGGCAAGAGATATTATCTGGGCAATAGTATTTCCACCCAACATAATGGAAGAGTTTTTAACCAAATCTTTCATACAGCAGACAAATTTACTTAAAATTTTATTAATGTTAAAAAAAAATGACTAATTTTGCAAGAAGTGTGTATGTCAAAGTTTACAAAACATATTTGGAGGGCGTTTGGGAAAGTGTTTTATCCTCATTTTCACAACGATGTATTCATTAATAGCACTATTCTCAAATATATTTTCTGGCAGAAAATCTGCGGCATAAACAGAAGCACACCGTGGCCTGTGCACTTTACATCAAAAGTGATTGCACCTGAACTCATTGACAACAATAGCGGAATGCGTGCTCCCGGTTATGCAATGGGTTGTTACATTGACGGAAGAAACAGAATTATAATTGAACAGGGTGTTATTGTTGGTCCCAAAGTGTCAATTATAAGCAAAAACCACAATACAGAAGACTACAACCAATATTCTAATGATTCACCAATCATATTGCACAAACACTGTTGGCTTGCCTGTGGTAGTACCGTTTTAGCAGGCGTTGAACTTGGAGAGCACACAATAGTGGCGGCAGGTGCGGTTGTAACAAAATCATTTTTACAAGGAAATTGTATTTTAGCAGGCTGTCCTGCAAAGATAATTAAGACCATTCCTCCTTACAGCGGTAACGGACAAGTGTAATATGACAGACAACAAAGATACATATAGAGACTTGTGTGCCTTACATTCAGAAATTCCGCTCTTTTTGCAGAGTTGGTGGATGGATGCCGCTTGTGGTAATGAATGGAATGTACTCATATCAAGAACCAAGTCGGGCGATGTTGGAGGCGTGCTTGTGTTTCATTACAAAAAAAGGTTTGGTTTTTTTGCGGTGTTGCCAGCTGTCCTAACACCATATAGCGGAACATGGCTTTTTTATCCTGACAATGTAAAGTTAGAGGAACGGTACAGTTTTGAAAATTATGTAATGAATGATTTGATAGGTCAGTTGGCAAAACTTGATGCAGGACTATATGTGCAGAATTTTCATTATTCCCAAACCAATTGGCAACCTTTTTACTGGTGCGGATATAAGCAAACCTCAAGATACACATTCAGAATTGAAGATATTTCAAATTTGGACTACGTATATAGTCAGATGTCTCATAGGAAAAGACAGAAACCGTTGGCGAAGGCTGAAGATGGATACGCAGTGTCATTTGACTTGCCGGCAGATGTCTTTTATGATATGTATGCATTGGAGTTGAAAGGGAGAGGAAGTAAAATAATGTATTCAAAGGAGTACTTTTTGAAACTGCATAAGGCGGCGGCAGACAGGGGGCAAGGGCAAATCATATCTCTTTATCACGGCGATACCATACATGCTGCACTGTGGATACTTTGGGACAGAATGTCCGCTTACAATATGGTGATAGTCATACCACCTGAATTCAGAAGCAGCGGTGCATCCACAAGAATAGTATGGGAGGCATTGCGGTTCTTACAGGGAAAGAGTGAAAGTTATGATTTTGAAGGAAGCATGATAAAGGGTGTAGCCCTTAAGAATCAATCATTTGGTGCTGTGCAAATACCTTATTCCAGCATCATCAAAATCAATAACCCCATACTGAAGCTGTGGCACAAAATAAAGAATAGTTAACTTTCTTCACTATTCACTAATAACAAAGATGTCCTCATCAGGATTCTTCATCAGGTATTGCTCACGGGCAAATTTTTCCAAATCCTCATTGTCAGATTGCAGTTGCTTAAGCTTCTCCTGATTCTTGCGTGTCACCTCTTTGTAGTATTCAATCTCCTGCTCCAACGCCTTTATTTTGTGCTTATATTCAATGCGTTGAACGGCATTATGTTTTTCGCCCAAAAACATGAAGAACAGAAATACAGCAAGAGTGAGAGTGTATTTGTTGAAGATTTTTTTCAGTATGTTCTTTGCTTTTTCCTTATCCATCGTCAGTTTATACAAAATCAAGATGCAGACGGCGGCATAAATCCCTCAGTTTCTCATTTTTGTCAGCCATTGCCTTTGCCTTCTCCTTTGGTGTAAGGCTCAGTTCCTTTCTGCTTATTTCAGTAACATTAATCTTAACCTTTATGTGGTCATTCTGCAACTCATTCCTCAGATGCAATGTCAGCAAATCCAAAATTTCATTCATCTCTGTTGCCACAAGGTCTCCAGGCACATCAGTTGTAACGGTCGTGTTTTCCTGCTCCCACAGAGGTTGCCTTGCAAATATGAAATGAAGGCTTTGCTTGTCCCTTATTTTAGAAGGGAACTTAATCCATGCCTTGAAAACATCCTCCTCGTTAACCTCTTTCTCCCTTAAGGTCTGTTTTGCCGTCTCCTTATTCTGCTGACTTTCCGCTTTCTCCGTATTAAGGGCGGCACCCATTGAAAGGTCTATTTTCCCTTTTACAAACGATATTCGCTGTGGCTCTTGTGGTTGCTGCTCAGTGACAGCCTGTTTCACCGGAACGGTAAATTGTTGTGTGGCAGTATCTTCAGGGAAGAACGGTTTTAACGGGAATTTTTTTCTCAGCCTAATTTTTTTTTTGCTCCGAAAGTTGGCACAAACGGATTAACATCAATTCAACTGTAAGCCTCTTGCTCTTGCTTTGCCTGTAACTTATATCGCAGTCATTTATTATTTCAAGTGCATTGAAGAGGAACTCCTGCTGACATTTTGCCGCTTGCTCCACATAACTCTTCTTAACACTCTCTCCTGTTTCAAGTAATGAGGCGGTGGCGGCATCTTTGCAAACCAGAATATTACGTACATGCTCCATTAGCCCAAGCACAAAATTGTGGGCGTCAAAGCCGTTTGCAAGGATTTCATCAAGCATAAGCAGTGCACCGCTTATATCTTGGTTCAAGAAAAAGTCAACACCTTTGAAATAGTAGTTGTAGTCAAGAATGTTAAGGTCATCAATCACATTCCTGTATGTTATCTTGTTGCCGCAAAAACTTACAACACGGTCAAAAATTGAGAGAGCGTCACGCATGCCTCCGTCAGCCTTCATTGCAATAACTCCCAATGCCTCTTCCTCCGCTTCAATGCCCTCCTTGCTTGCAATGTCCTTCAAATGCCCTACAATATCATCTACGCTCATTCTGTTGAAATCAAACACCTGACATCTTGAAATTATTGTAGGTAGAACCTTGTTCTTTTCAGTGGTTGCAAGAATAAATATTGCGTATGAAGGCGGTTCCTCAAGTGTCTTAAGAAATGCGTTGAATGCACTTTGTGAGAGCATGTGAACCTCATCAATAATATAGACACTGTATTTTCCTATTTGTGGCGGTATGCGAACCTTGTCAATAAGCCCACGAATATCGTCAACACTGTTGTTTGAAGCCGCATCAAGTTCATGAATGTTAAGGGAACGTTTCTCTTGAAATGCTTTGCACGATTCACACTCACCGCAGGCATCGCCGTTCTCTTTTGGATTAAGACAATTTATGTTTTTAGCAAGAATACGTGCAGTAGTGGTTTTACCCACACCCCTTGGGCCGCAGAACAGGTATGCGTGGGAAATCTGACCTGACTTTACTGCATTACGCAGCGTTGTTACAAGCGATTTCTGCCCTACAACCGTGTCAAACGTGTCCGGTCTGTACTTTAATGCTGAAACTACAAAATTATCCATATATCCCTGCAAAGATATAAAAAAATCCAAATTATTCCAAAGTCTGACACAGTGTTTTTGTGAACATCCAACATTTTTCAACTGTGCTTATGTAGAGTGTCTCAGCAGGGGAGTGAATGTCAAGGATTTTAGGACCTATTGAAATCACATCCATTGCAGGATATGATTTTGTAAACAGTCCGCATTCAAGTCCTGCGTGAATGGCTTTTACCCTTGGTTCACTGCCAAACAACTCTTTATAAACTTTGACAGCGGTGTTGAGTAATATTGAATTTTCTTTTGGTTCCCAACCGGGATATTGACCTGACATAACCACTGTGGCACCGTATGATTTTCCTATCGATTCAATTTTATGTGCAACCTCATCTCTTTTGGCATCGTTGGCAGAACGTTGGCTTGTTCCAATTGCTAACTTCCCGTCCTCCTCTCTTATGTAAGCCAAATTTGTAGATGCGTAAACCAGTGAAGGGTTGTTTTTGAAAAACTCCAACGCTCCGTGTGGAATATCATATAGAATATTGACAATACTTTCTGTAAGTTTTTTTGTAAAGGAGTTCCCGTCAATTTTACAGGATTCCATTTCAAGTTTCATTTGCGGTTCGTCCTTCAACCATTTATCCTGACACTCCGATTCAAAAACGTTCCAAGCCACACGCACATTCTCCTTCTCACTCCATGGAACTGCAATTACAGTCTCCGCCTCTCTTGGTATGGCATTGCGCAGTCCGCCACCATTTATTGTAACAATTTTGTAATCTGTCTTTAAGTTTTTAAGAAAAGTTGCCAACAGTTTGTTTGCATTGGCACGCGGCTTGTCAATGTCAGAACCACTGTGTCCTCCAGTAAGCCCTTTTACAGCAATATGCAAGCCAAACGGCTTGAATTCAGTTTGCTCTTTGTTTATGTCAAGATACATTACTGTGTCCATTCCACCGGCACACCCTATAATAATCTCCTCATCATCCTCAGAATCAAGATTTATCATAGTTTTAGATTTCAATATTCCTGATTTTAAGTAAGTTGCACCTGTAAGTCCTGTCTCCTCCTCAACGGTGAATAGGGCTTCCAACGGACGTTTTATGTCAGTATCTGTCAGTAAAGCCATGGCAATGGCAAGACCTATGCCGTCATCTCCGCCAAGAGTTGTGCCGTCAGCCGTAACAGTATCGCCACTTACAATTGTTTGAATAGGGTCTTTCTTAAAGTCATGGTTTACGTTTGAGTTCTTTTCACACACCATATCCAAATGTCCCTGAAGAACAATGCTTTTACCTATGCCGTTCTTCCTTATTATAAGGTTCCCCACTTCATCAACCATATATTCAAAACGGTGCTGTTTGGCAAACTCAATTATATGCTCACGCACCCCAGCCTCATTACCTGAACCTCTTGGTACGTTGCAAATGCCGTCAAAATATTTCCAAACCTCTTTTGGTGCTAAATCAGTGATTTTCATATTTTTTATAATTTTTCTGCAAAAATACGAAATATTGTTTCAAAAACCATTACCTTTGTGCAGTTTAACTTTTAATTTATTTAATCATGAAGAAAAAATTTTTACTCATTGCTCTTGCAGCAGCATTTGTAACAAGTGCGTATGCCTCTAAGGTTAACATTGGTGTGGAAGCAGGTTATGACTTCTCTCACTATCGTCAGTCAAGTATCGCCGATGTAAAAAGTGGTAATATTACTTTAATTACTGAAAAAAATCAATACTCTACAAAATACGAGGAGATAGATGAAGTGTATCAGGGAAGTAGAAGAATTCATAGAGAAAGAAAGACAGCAGATACAGGTCGTACTCCTCAAATGAACGGTTTCCATGTAGGTCCTACGTTTGATGTCCGCTTTAGTGACAGAATGGGTCTTGGACTTAGATTTGCATTGGAGTATCAATTTTTAACCACTCCTGGTCATATTTTTGATACAAAGTATGAACGTGAAGCAATGGCAGAAGAGAAAAGTTATAGAACTTATGCAACTTATCAACATTCATTGTTGCTTCCTATCCGCCTTTCATATACATTCAATCTTGGTAAAAACTGGAATATTTGGGTTATGACAGGTCCTGAGTTTGAAATAGGATTATCCAGTACGTTCAATGTAAAGTACAATTCAAGATATTCAATTGACGGAAAAAGCCACATTGAAAAATATGATGCCTATACAGGAAAATCTTATTTAGACGGAAATGATGTTACGGAAGGTGAACCGCAAGCAGAGTTGAATCGTTGCAATCTTACTTGGGGTTTAGGTGCAGGATTCGGCTACAAGAATTTCAATTTCTCTGTAGTTTATGATTTTGGTTTGGAAAACTTGAGTTATGTCCGTAAAGTGGTGAGTACTTCTTATTCAATAACCAACGACCAACTTAAGATTGCTGTAAGCTACACATTCCCTGTTAAGAAATAATAAATATTCAAATATCCTAAAAAATACGGAAGCGTTTGTAGTTTCCGTATTTTTTTTGTAATTTCGCAAAATATAATGTAAAAGATGCTGAAACTTTTTCTCATAATATTTGTTTTGCTGTTAGCGGCGGTGCTGCTTATGGGTTTCAGAGTGTTCTTTACCAAAAACGGCAAATTTCCAAACAGTCATGTAGAGGGCAATGCCGCACTAAGAAAAAAAGGAATAACCTGTGCACGCTCTCAAGATAGGGCGGCACGCAAAAAACAATAGATTATGGAAACAGAAAATTTGAATCAGGAGACTGAAGTAAAGGAAAAAGAGAGTTGCAAATGTTGTAAGTGCTGCAAGTATATGCCTCATATATGTATGGGAATACTTGCTGTTGCGGTAATAGTGCTTTACATATTGTTCTTTGTTCCAAAGTGCGGTGGAGCGGCAGATGTGCCTGAAATTGCACCTGATGAGCAACTTCCTATTGCATACGTTGAAATGGACTCATTGCTTGCAAAGAGTACTATTTATCAGCAAATGCAGGAGGAACTTTTGGCACAACAGGAGCGTTCAAGGGCAACTCTTAACCAAAAAGCAAGTGCTTTACAAGCCGATGCTCAGGATTTTCAGAACAAACTTGAAAATCGTGCGTTCCTTTCAGAAGAGCGTGCACGTTCAGAGCAGGAAAGGATTATGCGTATGCAACAGGAACTTGAGCAACTTGATGCACGTCTTACACAGGAACTTGCTGCAAAACAGGCATATATGCTTGATTCCCTTATGACAATAATTGACAATACAGTAGAGCAGTATAACGCAGATAAAGGCTATCATTTCATATTCAGCAATACCGGCAGTGCGGTAATACTTTACGGCAATCCGGGATATGATATTACTGACGATATAGTCAAATTGATAAACAATGAATAGAGTTAATAGTTAATAAAGAATTCCTTTATTCACTATTCACTAATTATGAGCAACTTGTTGCGAATAATATACATGGGTACGCCGGAGTTTGCTGTGGCACCCTTAAAGGCGTTGGTAGATAACGGCTACAATGTAGTGGCAGTGGTCACTATGCCTGACAAGCCTGCACAGCGTGGCATGAAACTCCAGTATTCAGCCGTAAAGCAGTATGCTTTAGAGGCTGGTTTGCCTGTGTTGCAGCCTGAAAAGCTCAAAGACCCTCAATTTCTGAAAGTTTTAAGAAGTTATAGTGTTGATTTGCAAATAGTTGTAGCATTTAGGATGCTACCTGAAGCAGTTTGGAATATGCCTCCCAAAGGAACTTTCAATTTGCACGCATCACTGCTACCACAATACAGAGGTGCCGCACCAATAAATTGGGCAATCATAAACGGAGAAAAGGAGACAGGCGTTACAACATTCTTCCTTAATCATAATATCGATACAGGAAATATAATAATGCAGGAGCGTACTCCAATTAACCCCGATGACAACATTGGCACGCTCTATGACCGTCTGATGCAGATAGGGGCTGGAGTTGTGCTGCAGACAGTTGATAAAATAGCATCGGGGAGTGTAAAGACATACGCTCAAGATGAAAGTCAGGAGCTTAAGCCTGCACCTAAAATATTCAAGGAAGATTGTCTCATACTGTGGGACAAGTCAGCAAAACAAGTCAATGACTTTGTAAGAGGCCTGTCACCATATCCTGCCGCATACACAACACTTAAAACCCAAAAAGGAGAAGAAATAAGGGTTAAGGTTTTGAAAGTTTTGCCAGAGCAATCAGAACGCAAAGAGTCAATAGGAGCAGTGCTTACTGATAATAAAAGTTATATAAAAATTGCTGTAAAAGACGGATATATATACTTAGACCAAATTCAACCAGCTGGCAAAAAAGTGATGACAATTAAGGAGTTCCTAAATGGATACAAAATAAAGGAGAAATGAGTCCTTTTTCCTTTCTCCTTTTTCCTTTCTCCTTTAAAAATTATGATTGACCACGCTACAGTCCAAAAGATTCTTGACACCGCCCGCATTGAAGATGTGGTGTCAGACTTTGTCACCCTTAAACGCAGGGGGGTGAATCTTATAGGATTGTGTCCGTTCCATAATGAGAAGACCCCTTCATTTACGGTCAGCCCAGCAAAAAACATCTGTCACTGCTTTGGTTGTGGCAAGGGTGGCTCTCCTGTAAACTTCATTATGGAGCATGAAAGCCTATCTTACGCTGATGCCCTCAGGTATCTTGCAAAGAAATACGGAATACAAATAGTTGAAAAGGAACTTACAAAGGAGGAACTTGACAAACGTTCAGACCGTGAGAACATGTTTGCCATGAACGCCTTTGCCCTAAAATACTTTACAAATTCCCTGCTCAATACAGATGAGGGAAGAAACATAGGTTTGGCATATTTTCGTGAGCGTGGTTTTACCGATGCCACCATTCAGAAATTCCAACTTGGCTACTGCCCTGATAAGTTTGAGGCAGTAAGCGTTGCCGCCCTTAAATCAGGGTACAGCCGTAAATACCTTATAGATACCGGACTTTGTACAGAAAACCAAAAAGGAGGCTTGACAGACCGTTTCCGTGGCAGAGTAATGTTTCCGGTACATACCATATCAGGTCAAGTTGTAGCATTTGGAGGCAGGGTGCTGAAAAAGGCAGAGAATGTTGGTAAATATGTAAATTCCCCTGAATCAGAAATATACCATAAAAGCAATGAACTCTACGGACTATATTTTGCAAAGAACGCCATTCAAAAAAATGATGTCTGTTATCTTGTAGAGGGTTATGCTGATGTAATATCAATGCATCAGGCAGGGGTTGAGAATGTGGTGGCATCGTCAGGAACATCACTTACAACAGGTCAAATAAGACTTATTCACAGGTTTACCTCCAATATTGTGGTGCTTTATGATGGGGATTCGGCAGGAATAAAGGCCTCAATCCGTGGCATAAACATGCTGCTTGAAGAGGGTATGAATGTGGAGGTGGTTCTGTTGCCAGACGGAGAAGACCCTGATTCATTTGCCCGCAGCCAGGATTCCACAAAGTTCATAGAGTATATAAACACTCACAAAACTAACTTCATATCATTCAAGACATCGCTGCTTTTAGAGGAGGCAGGCAATGACCCCATAAAAAAGGCGGCTCTAATTGGTGATATAGTGGATAGTATAGCTGTAATATCAGACAAGATTCAGCAGGCTATATATATTAAGGAGTGTGCTGTCAGATTTTCAATGCGTGAAGAGGTGCTTGTCCAAGAGGTTGCAAAGCGTCAGAAAACAGTTGCAGAACAGCCAAAGCCTACATCGGGTGGAATAGAGAAGGCTACAATAGAAAGCAGTCAGTCTCAAAGTCGTCCTGTAACATTCAAAGAGGAACGCCAGCTTATAAAATATGTACTCCGATACGGAAGAGACCTTATTGATATAAACTCCAACGGTAACAACATAGAGATTTCAGTCTTGGAGTATATAGCAGGAAGTATAGAGGCAGATGATATGCCGTTAAGGTATCCTATTCATATACAGATACTTGAAGAGGCTCTGACTTGTAACAGTGATTTGCGTTCCTATTTCCTTAACCACCCCGATATGGAAATCCAAAACTATGCTTTTTCCCTTACAGAAGACAAATATGAGAAAAGTGCCTTGTATGTAACAGAGGAGAGCGAGTCAGCCCATAAAGTAAGAATGTCAGGTGAAGTTCAGACAATTATGTTTGAATACCGTTTTGCAATAATAAAAGAGAGGTGTGCCTTGGTAAAAAAGTCTATTGAAGAGGCAACTGCATCGGGAAATAATGAAAAAGTGGACGAGCTGCTACGGGAACTCCACTCTCTTAACACCAGCAGAACCCAAATATCAGCACTGCTTGGCGGTAGAAAATAAATCAGTTTTTCTTTAGTGTGAACAAAAACTCAAGACCTCCGCCTTGATGGTTCTTTGCAGTAATTCTGCCACCATGAAATAACACAGCGTTCTTAACAATGGAAAGACCAAGACCAGTGCCTCCTGCCTTGCGTGAACGTCCGTTGTCAACGCGGTAAAAACGGTCAAATAATCTGTCCAAATGCTCCTCATCAACACCTGTGCCGTTATCTGAAAATGAGAAGTATAGGAAATCGTTGTCAGAACGGTAACAGTTTACATTAACGGTAATGTTTTCACCTGCATAAGCCAAACAGTTGTCCATAAGATTTCTAAAAATGGAGTAGAGCAGCGTGGCATTGCCCGTAATCATTAGTTTTTCAGGAATGTTTTTTATTACTGTAAATTTTTTCTCATCAATTATAAGTGCCAAATCCTTAAATACATTGTCAATTATTACAGACAAATCAAGTTCCTCTCCTACATATAGTTCAGGAGCCTCATCAAGTTTGTTTATGGTTGAAATGTCCTGTAGCAGATTTGTCAGCCTTTGGGCTTGAGTGTAACATCTTTTTATGTAGAAATCCTTTTTCTCCTTGTCAATGTCAGGATTTGCCAAAAGAGTTTCCATATAGCCCTGAATACTTGCAACAGGGGTTTTTAACTCATGAGAGATATTTTGTGTAAGTTGCCTTTTTAGCTGAGCCTGTTCCTCTTTTTGAGTTATGTCATCAATGGTTATCTCAAAACTCTTGTCTTTGAAGATAATGCACGATATAAAGAATATTTTGCTGTTCTTGTCAGTCTGTATTGATTTGGTTTCAAGTTTCTGCTCACTGCGGCGTTGCACGTCATCAAGGAAATCAATTATTTCGCCCAATTCAGGAATGTCAAATACATCCTCAGAGTAACTGCATTTCTTGTCAGAAAGAATGTTTATATATTGAATGAAAAGTTCATTTGATAGAATCTCCTTACGCTGTGGAGAGTATGTGGCAAAACCTCTTTTTGAAACCTTAAGGTGTGCAAACATCTTTTCACGTTCCATTCTTAAGTCGCTTAGAGCGGAATCAAGTTCATCTTGCGTTGTCTCTAAGTTTGTTTGGGCACGATTAAGACCAAACTGTAGTGCCGCTATAGTTTTTCTATAACGGCACACAATAAAGTAATAGCCGGCAACAGCCAACGCTACTATAACAGCAATAATGATTACACTATCCATTATTCAGCTTTTTCAGCCTGATTCTCATCCTTTGCAGGACGTGGAGGACGCTCTGTAAGCACCTTGTGAGACAATTTGAACTTACCGCTCCTCTTGTCAATGTCAAGTAATTTTACAGTAATAAGGTCTCCCTCTTTAAGTCCTGAGTGTTCCATATCCTCAATGCGGTTCCAACTTATTTCAGAGATGTGAAGCAAGCCTTCCTTGCCAGGCAGGAACTCAACAAAAGCACCGTAAGGCATAATTGACTTGACAAGTGATTCATAAACCTCACCAATTTCAGGAACTGCAATGATACCCTTTACCTTGTTTACGGCTGCATCAATGGAATCCTTGTTGGTGGCTGCAATTTCAACAATACCCTTATTGTCGTCTTCAGTAATTGAGATAGTTGCACCTGTCTCAGCCTGAATGCCTTGAATAATCTTACCTCCAGGGCCTATGATTGCACCAATCATATCTTTTGGAACATCCATGGTTACAATTCTTGGAGCATGAGGCTTAAGGTCAGCCCTTGGTTCAGCAATAGTCTCCTTGATTTTTCCAAGAATGTACATACGTCCGTCATGAGCCTGCTTTAAGGCATTCTCAAGAATCTCGTATGAAAGTCCGTCAACCTTGATATCCATTTGAGTGGCGGTAATACCCTTCTCAGTACCTGTTACCTTAAAGTCCATATCGCCAAGGTGGTCTTCATCACCAAGAATATCAGAAAGAATTGCATAGTTCTTACCTTTGTTCTCTGATATAAGACCCATTGCAATGCCTGATACAGGACGTTTGATTTGAACACCTGCATCCATAAGTGCAAGGGTTCCTGCACAAACGGTAGCCATTGAAGAAGAACCGTTTGATTCAAGAATATCAGAAACCACGCGTACCACGTATGGGTAGTTATCAGGAATCATGCTCTTAAGGGCACGGCAGGCAAGGTTTCCGTGACCAATCTCTCTACGTCCTACGCCACGTTGAGCCTTAGCCTCACCCGTAGAGAATGGTGGAAAGTTATAGTGAAGTAGGAATCTCTCATTATCTTGAACAAGAGCCTCATCTATCATTTTTTCATCATCTTTTGTGCCAAGAGTTACGGTACACAATGACTGAGTTTCACCACGTGTAAAAATTGATGAACCGTGAGGACCTGGCAACGGACCAACCTCACACCAAATAGGACGTATCTCAGTAGTCTTTCTACCATCAAGACGCATACCCTCATCAAGAACGGCGCGGCGCATAGCCTCACGCTCAATATCGTGGTAGTAGCGGTCAATAAGCGGAGCCTTCTCCTCAAGTTCCTCCTCAGTAAACTGAGCCTTGTACTCCTCACAAACAGCCTTGAAATTAGCCTCACGTGAATGCTTGTCAGTATTGCATGACTTAGCAAGTTCGTATGTCTTTGCGTATGTCTTGTCATGGAGGTCTTTACGCAAATCCTCATCATTAACCTCATGGCAGTACTCACGCTTAACGCTCTTGCCATAGTCATTCATAAGTTCAAGTTGAGCCTGACACATAGGTTTGATAGCCTCATGAGCCACTTTCATTGCATTTAGAAGGTCAGCCTCCGATACCTCCTTCATCTCACCCTCAACCATCATAATGTTATCAAGAGTGGCGGCAACCATAATGTCAAGGTCTGCACTCTCAAGTTGTTTGAAAGTTGGGTCAACCACATACTCGCCATTTATTCTTGCAACCCTAACCTCAGAAATAGGACCTCCAAAAGGTATATCGCTGGCAGTAAGTGCGGCAGAAGCGGCAAGTCCTGCAAGTGCATCAGGCATATCCTCACCGTCAGCACTGTATAGTGTTACGTTTACAAAAGTCTCTGCGTGATAATTGTCAGGGAACAAAGGACGTAAAGCCCTGTCCACCAAACGTGCAGTCAGAATTTCATAGTCTGACGCCTTACCCTCCCTGCGTGTGAAACCGCCTGGAAAACGGCCGTTAGAGGCAAATTTTTCTTTATACTCTACGGTAAGAGGCATAAAATCAGTGCCTGGAACCGCATCTTGTGCTGAGCAAACAGTTGCCAGCAACATTGTCTTACCCATTGTAACCATTACGGCACCGTCAGCCTGCTTTGCAAGCTTGCCGGTCTCAAGGGTAATTGTCCTTCCATCACTCAATGTGATGGTCTTTGTTACTACATTCATAACAGTACTCCTTATTTTAATGTTAAAA
>JAKSNZ010000069.1 GCA_024405855.1 Paludibacteraceae bacterium | reverse complement strand
TGTTGCAGATTCATAACAGACAATCTGTATGCACTGTTTGGTATTGAATGTGGTGTCGCCATTGCTTTATTTCTACTCTATATACTTATTTTCCAACCAAAACTGGTGCAAGAGACCAAAGATATGTTGCACGGTAATTTTGAGGAGAGAACCTTATGAATATCACTGTTGTGGCATCCGGCATTCCTTCAACCCAATACCCTATTAATGGTATATTTGAGTTTGGACAGGCAAAGGCACTTGCAGACACAGGTCATAAGGTAACGTTTCTTGCCTTTGATTTCAGACCCATAAACATAAAGAGAAAACATGGTGTCATTAGGCAGACCATTGACGGAATTGAAACCTATACTCTTTCAATTCCAACAGGTATCTACCGCCGATGCCTACCTTTATTGCAATATTTAGCATTGAAGATGTTCAGAAAGATAGAGGCTGAACAAGGCAGACAGGATATAATTAACGCTCATTTTTACAGCATCGGGGCAATATGTGGAAAAATACCGCTGAAAACAGGTGCAAGACTTGTTGTTACAGAGCATAGCAGTAAGTTAAACAAACCTTTAGCGGAAATCAGCCCTTTAGATAGAAGTGTGGCTGTCAAGGCATATAAAAACGCTTCTGCCGTCATTGCCGTTTCCAAAACATTAGCAGACAGACTAAAGGAAAACTTTAACATATCTGCCGTCATTATAGGAGATATGGTTGATTATGAGGTGTTTAGCAAAGTTAATTTGGCAAGCCACAACGGATTCAACATTTTAAGTGTGGGCAGGCTTATAAAAGGCAAGGGAATGGACAAACTGATTAAGGCTTTTCATTTATTCTCAAAAAGCACCCCCGATACCAACCTTACAATTATAGGAAGCGGAGCGGAACAGGAGAACCTGCACACTTTATGTGCCAATTTGGGAATTGCAGACAAAGTGAAATTTATTGGTAGTGCTGACCACTCTGTTATTGCAAAACATCTTTCACAGAGCAATGTATTTGCTCTACTTTCAGAAAGCGAGACATTTGGAGTATCTTACGCAGAGGCATTGACGGCAGGTGTTCCTGTAATAGCAACCCGATGTGGTGGTCCTGAAGGTTTTATTGACAACACAAACGGAGTTCTTGTAAACCAATACAACTGCATTGATGAAACATCTGAAGCCTTTTCAAAAATCAGTTCAGGTGCCTTGAGTTTCAAAGAAGAGGAAATCAGAAAATCTGCATTGAACTTTTCTCCACATACAATTGCAGAGAAAATTATTTCAACATTTCAGCAAGTCTTGCAGTAAGAGCATTGCGACTATATTGCTTTGCAACCTCAACATTAACCTTTGGTCTTATTGATATTGACTGCTCAATAAATTTTGCGACATTACAGCTCTCTCCAAATGCGAACACACCACTATTTTCATATTTATATAGTATATTCGCAGCGTCTCCATCTGCATATCCAATCATTAGTACAGGATTACCCGAAGCCATATATTCAAATAATTTTCCTGTAATAATTCCCTTGTTTTCCACCTGATTTGGAAGCAATAAAAGCAATAAATCAGAACTGCACATATACTCTATTGCCTCTGAGTGCGGAACGTAGTGGACAGTTGACAGTTGACAGTTGACAGTGGACAGTGATTCTTGTAGTTTTGAAGGAATTGTGCCACCAACAAACTGTAAGTGGATTTTGCTTTGTATTTCAGGGCTGAGCAGTTTTAGGGCGTTTACAAAAGTATCTGTCTCATACTGCGGAGCAAGGGAACCGATGTAACTAATGGTGAATCGGTGAATCGGTGAATCGGTGAATCGGTGATGCGGTGAATTATGGTGCAAGCCGAATACAGACAAACTTGTTTGTATGTTGAGGCGAAGCCCATAATCACTGCGTAGCCGTAATCGGTGATTTGATGTCTCAAAATCAACCTCATCGTAACCGTTTTCAATAACTCTGATTGGAAGTGCCTTATTAGTTTTTGACTTGAAGTTGCGGAGGCACTCACCACTTACTGTAATTATTTCATCTGCACACTCCAAAACCTTGCGTTCAAGACGGGCGTTATACCTCTTTGCAAGAGAGGTTTGATACAAATCCTTATTGAAATAGATATCTGTCCACGGGTCTCTTAAATCTGCTATCCACTTGATATTAGGATATTTACGTTTGAGTTTCAATCCTATAAGTTGAGTGGAATGCGGTGGGCTTGTAGTAACTACCGCATCAATATGCTCTGATTCTATAAGTTTGCAAGCCTCCTTAAAGGCATACTTGTTCCACCCTCTTCTTGGGTCGGGCAAAAATACATTTCCTCTAATAAACCTTGAAACCTTCTGCAAAAAGTTAGGTTTCCTTTCATTGGCAAAACCTGTATGTGGCAACTCTCCACTTGGCGATATATG
>JAKSNZ010000068.1 GCA_024405855.1 Paludibacteraceae bacterium | reverse complement strand
CTATCAAGCAGAACGGGGGTATCGGGGCTTACGCCCCAAGAATAGTTTTGAGTAAAACTAACGGCAGTTGACATATCAACGGCAGGGTAATCCTTTTGAAGAACCCTTGCCACAAACTCATCACATACAGAATAATCTATAAGCGTGTCAGATACAAGGCGGAACAGCAAATCATCATTTGCACCAGGCATCTCATGAATATAAATGGTGTCGCCTATTTCACGTTGCAGGTTATCTAACCTCTGTTTGAAAACTGAGCCTGGAACTATGAACACATCTTTTTCAGCAAGGTCAAGTTGGTTTGTGATAAACAGAGTTGTGTCATTTTTACTATGCTTTCTTTGAATAAGTTTCTGACGGCTTGTAAACACAGGTATTGTGTATGCAATGGTCTGTTTCATGTCATCATAAACAGGAATATGCCATACAAGCACATCAACCTTATTGCCAAAAAGCATATCCATGGCAACATTCAGGTCGCGCTGCTCAAAAAAGGTGATGTTCAGACCATGTTTTTTGCCAAATTCCTTAATCATATCAACTTGCAGACCTTTTAATGAGTCACATTCAACAAGAGTGTCACATTGAAGCGTGTAATAACTCATTTTGTTGTCTTCAACAATTACTTTTATCTCACCCGATGCCATAATTTCATCAAAATCCCTATGTTTGACTTGAGGTGGCTCTCCGTTTTTAATCCACGATGCCAATGCAGTGACAAGTGAAACTACAACTGCAATTATCAGATATTTTATTTTGTCTTTTTCCATAAAATATAATTTTTAATCATAGAAATTCCACGATAAACCAATCTTGACCATACTTGGGTTAAGAGGGTAGTGCGGTGTTGTCATATATGTAGGTTCCATAAACAGACTTGAGAAATTGTACCACATTACAAAGAAACGGAATTTTTTTAATTTGAAATTTGCATAAAGGTTCATTTCAGGATAGTTTCCGCATAGCACTTTGTTCTGTACATAGAATTGTCCCGTTGCAGGCATATATGCGTTAGCATAGTATTTGGTGTTGTATCGGCAGTCAACACCAAGCTGTATATTAAGAACCTTAAACACCCTAAATGCGGCATATAAGTTTGAATATACAGAAACAAGCGGTAGTGACATCACCTCAGGTTTTGAAGTGTATTGTAGCACTGCCTTGTTTTCCCAGTGGAACCATTTGACTTTGAGGTTCAGCTTTGCCTCTCCGCTTATAATTTGAATGAAATCATTGCATTGTGCCGGCATAGCGGCAGAATCAAAGTAGATGTATTGTTTCAGTCCCTGCCAACCCGCACCAACTTCAAAGTCAACCCACTTGTTTGGAATGCCTATCTTGCCGTAGCCTCTTGCGTCCCAAGTGTTGTTGAATTTGTTTTCCCAAATAAAGTGGTTGGAGTAGTAATGCTCTTGAAAATAACTTGGATTTACACTTTTTATGTGACCTACGGCGTTTATTGTAAGGCTACATGTTTTCAGCGGTATAACGGTGTTGAAGTCTCCGTTCACGTTAAATGCAGGGCGTTTGTCTGAGCCAAGAAGCAGAACTTCTCCTAACACACCGTATGTTGTGTTCCCTGTTCTCTTAAACAACTCGCCGCCAACGCTGACTTTTGCCTGTGCATTCCATGTGTACTGTGAATCGCCGGTCATACGCATGTTCTCTTCCCAATCAGCCTCTGCAAATGCCCTTAAAGAGAACACCATCCAAGGTTTGAAACCTTCATTAAAGGTTATGGAAAGCACGTTTCTAATGTAATTGAGTGATACTGTATCGCGGCTGTATGAATCAGAATAGAAGTTTTTGTCATAAAAATTCAGCGGAACGCTCTTCTCATAGTATCTTTTTCTACTGCCTTCATATTTAATTGTGTATGAAAGAGTTGCAACAGGTATGAAAGTTGATTTCTCACTATCATCGGGGTCAAGTTGCTTGTATCCTATGTGATATTGATGGTCTGTCCAAAAATAGTATGAACGGAAAGTTGAAAAAACATTTGCGTTTCCAAATGCTACGGGAACATTGTAACTGTCATCCATACCCCTAAGAGATGCGTCACTAGCGATACCGCCGTTCTCATAATTTCTCATGTTGTTTATGCCGGCAATAAAGTAGGCAGAGTACCTCTCTCCCCTGTAGCTAAGGTTTAAGGCTCCGTTAAGTCCGTCAGATGATTGATTGTAGAAAGAGCCTCTTCCGTAGATATAATCAAAGCATAGTCCAAGATTCAGTCTTTTGTTTACATTTGCAGAGAACAGACCGTTAAGGCGGTCTTCTCCATGTCTTGTATAACCTCCTGTGTAGTAGGCTATGTTTGTGTATGGAACTCTTGTATTATAGAAATATACATCTTCAACTCCAAGATAATAAGGCTCGTACGAGTGCTGAAACAGGAAGTCTCCTGTAAGTTTGGTGCCTTGTCTGTCAGAAAGAACAGCAGACTGTGCAGGCAGTCCCATATTTCCAAGCCACTCTGCCGCTATATATTTATTGTAGACAGGTGTGGTTGCCCTCTGGTAGTTCAGATGGAGTGTGTCAGGCGATGAAGGAACTTCAATGGCTGAAGGCTCCTGCACATGCCATGCCTTCAATGCCTCTCCGTATGATAGCGTTACTGAATCCTTACTTGCTGTAGCAGTTGGGGCAGGTGCAGTTGG
>JAKSNZ010000067.1 GCA_024405855.1 Paludibacteraceae bacterium | reverse complement strand
TATTTATGGATATTGATAAAGTTCTTGAATCTTACGATGATGATGAAGCCATAAAATTCATCACCAATGCCCTTCCTGATAACATTAAGTCTCAGTTTACTGATGATGACATTCAGTATTTTCTTGATATAATGTACATTCTTGATGAAAAGTGCATTATCGACCCTGACGAATTCAAGAAAAAACTGCTTGCAGAGGCTGCAAAAGATGGTATGACATCAATAAATGCTGACAATGTGGACTACCTGATTGATGGAGAAGCGGCATATTTCAAAAGTATTTCCCAAGAATAACTGTCATGCGTGTTGCAATAATCATATTGAACTACAACGGCAAACATTTCCTTGAGAAATACATTCCAATTCTATCAAAATCCATTTCCAAAGAGACAGCCAAAATAATTGTTGCTGATAACGCATCAACTGATGACAGTCTTGAATATCTGCGTTCACACCACTCTGACGTGGAGATTTTTGAATTTGACAGGAACTATGGTTTTGCAGAAGGCTATAATATTGCCATTAAACGCACCAATACTGAATATGTGCTTCTGCTGAACAGCGATGTAGAGGTTACACCAGGCTTTTTAGAGCCTCTTGTTGACTATATGGACGCAAATCCAAAAGTAGCCGCCTGCCAACCTAAAATACTCCAAATGGACAACAGAGAATACTTTGAAAAGGCAGGTGCGGCAGGAGGAATGATTGATGTGCTTGGGTACCCGTTCTGCCGTGGCAGAATTATGGACCACACAGAAAAGGACAACGGGCAATATGACAACAATGCCATAGTATTTTGGGCATCGGGGGCTTGCATGTTTGTACGCAGAGATGACTTTATTGACTATGGTGGTTTTGATGCAGACTTTTTTGCCCATCAGGAGGAGATAGACTTATGTTTCCGCTTTAATGCAAGAGACAGGCAGGTTGCCGCCGTACCTAAAAGTGTTGTATATCATCTTGGAGGCGGTACACTAAACTATAATGACCCTAAGAAAACATATCTTAATTTCAGAAACAACCTGTTTCTACTTTATAAGAATCTTCATACAAGACACCTTATTCCTGTTCTTATAGCAAGGTTCTTTTTGGATTATCTTGCAGCATTAGTATTCCTGCTGAAAGGGGATTTCAGATGTGCAGGCATGGTCATAAAGGCAAGATTTGACTACCTACGAATGAAATCCAAATTCAAAGAAAAAAGGCGACAGAACCTTGAAGTTTCCATCGCCAATGGCATTCCATGCGTTCACAAGGGAAGCATTGTATTTGAATTCTACTTATTTAGAAGACACTCACTTTAAGTCAGTGAATAGTGTGTTTACTATTAACTATTGTATTATGAGTTTCTTAGTGTGAGAACCGTCAGTAACCATATAGACTCCTGTATGCAAGTCTGATATATCCACACGCTCAATTGTATTTTCCATTCTTACACTCTTAACCAACTGATTCATAGAACTATAGAACAATATTTCATCTTTAGGAAGATATGAAGAAGTAATGGTTACAAAATCCTGTGCAGGATTTGGGAATATTGAAAATTCAGATTCGTCAACAAGTTCATCAACCGTAATTGTACAAGTGTTGATTTTTCCTGTTTGGGTTCCAAGTTTTGCATTACCGCAAATATATGCCTCTCCACTACTACATGTGGTTTTTGTAGTTACTGTCAATGAACCTGTTACACTTAAATCAGGAGCGGATTTAGAGCCTTTACCATTCTCAATGATAAGTTCCTTAATGGTTATTCTACCTGAAACAATAGGCTGAACATCACCGTTATCAGGAATTACAACAATTGATGTGGCTGTTGGAACCTTGCCTTGTTCCCAGTTACCGCAATCATTCCAATTTGATGTTCCCATATTACCTGTCCAAACGCTTGCACGGGTGTCAGCACGGTCAGACATTGTATTTGCAACAGTTGTAGGAGCTGTATAAGTGGCTCTAACCCAAGCCTTTCCACCACCTGCATTCTTACTGTTGTTCCAAATCTTCATTGCTACCCAACCTGAATAGGTAGGTGTCCATTTTATTTCTACTGACTCTTTGCCTGATTTCTTTGATAAAATTTTGCCGTCCAAATCATATATGGCTAAAGTTGCCTCATCAGCAGTATTCTCAAAATAGGCATTGAATGTTGCTGCCTTGCCTTTTGCCACATAGATTTTACCTACAAGACGCTGATTTGTAGAGCCTTTAGGCAATGCTCCACCCTGCCCTAATGATTGGCAGTTACTATCGCCAAGGTCATCTGCCATCTCCCACTCTTGTGATGTGGTTGTACTACGATACGGAGCAAAACCACCGCCACCTTCAGGTGCCCAGACAGCGTAACCTCTACCTGATTTGCTGGAGCCGTCATCAGTTACAGGTCTTACCCAAAGTTCAACCCAACCATCTTGGTTTACAACAGGATTACCCTCTGCACCACCAGAATAATCTTTCAATACTGTACCTGGAGCAAAGTCAGTTTGCACCCACTTGTTATGCCAATTATTACTGCCGTCATCTGTTATACAAATAAGAGCCCTGCCTGAACGCTCAATAACAAGTAAATCGCCTTCTTGACACCTTACTTTATAGTCTCCCCACTTGAAATTCAAGTTCTGATGAGCCCAAATCACATTCTTAACAGACTCTCTTACAGGCAATTCCTTTTCAACTGCAGGGTGATGTGTGTATCGGTTGCTTCTATTCAAATCAAACAAATCCTCAAAA
>JAKSNZ010000066.1 GCA_024405855.1 Paludibacteraceae bacterium | reverse complement strand
AAAGGGACAAATCAATGTTTTATAACCCTTGCCGTTTTTCCTGCCACATTAACAAAATAAACACCTTGTGGTAAATTTGTTAAGTTGGTCTCTACTGTTGGAGCATTGACCATAGCGGAGTCCAATACTCTTCCAAGTCCATCTCTTATTGACAAATTAGTACCTTGTGCAATGTTTTCTCCTACATAAATATTGATAAATCCTGTAGTTGGATTTGGAAATAGGGTTATTTGTGAAACATTGCCGTCTTCTTCATAGTTGTTCTCTTCAATACCTGTAATTGCACCAAATCCAAAGGGTTGAGTACAAGTTTCACCATACGCATTTTTAATTAAGGCACGCACGTATGAGCCTTGAAATCCTCTATAGCAGAAACTTTTTCCTCGTCCTACAATAGAACTTTTTCTTGTGCTTGCAGCCGCTCCACTCTTAATATCTGTACCTGAAATCCACTGAATATCAGTAGCATCTGTCTCAATGGTTATTGTTTGTGACTGTGTATCAACATTTATTGCCGTTATGCGTGGTGCTTTTGCTTCTCCGCTACCCAGAGGCTCGTATGAGAAAATATTAGAACCTCTCTCAAATGCCTCTATTAGTCCATCTTTGCTAAAATCATCCATAAGCATAAACTGATAATTGCGGAAAAGTTGGTCTTTGTTGTGCATATCATCGCCAGAGTAACCCCATACAGGACGCTCAGGCATTGTTCTTGTTAGAATTTGGTCCCAAAGTATGCGGTCATTTGGACGGCGGTTACCTTGATTGTAAACTTCAAGACCTATCAAACAAGAGAAATCATTAAAATGTTTTGCGTGCCAGGCAGGGGAGTCTCTATCTTCATCTTTGTAGGTCTTGTCCAAACTCCAATATTGCCCCGGATGGTTTACTATAATGTAGCCTCCAAGAGATTGGGTGTAAGCAAATGATTCTTCAATGGTTTGGAACTCCTGCCCGTGACGGCCTGTATAAAAATCATTGTGATGGTTAAAACTGCCACCTCCACGCTCGTTCCAATTATTGCGGTCATCTTTGCTTAACTCAATGCCAGGAACTGCAATCATACCCAATTCCTCAGGGTCTCTTGTAGGCACACCTTCTTTGAATTGTCCAAAAAGATTCCAAGGATATGAGTTGTAGTCGTGGTCTGTTATTGATAGAATCTTATAGCCTGCATTATGATATTTATCAACGGTTTCAGCGGTTGTGAAGTTAGCATCGTTGCTTTGAGTGGTATGAGTGTGATAGTTTGATTTATAGAAACCAACGCTGTTCCAATCAATATCTTCGTATGCATTTGTCACTATGCTTGGATTGTGAGCAGTACCGTCAATAACCTTAACACAGATGTATGAGAGACTTGAAACAGTTTCTCCAGATTCATTAACGTAATCTATATAAAAATGATAAATACCACTTTTAGCATCATCAATGGTAAAAGAGTGTGTGCCGTCAGGATTCTCAGTATGGGCTATAACTGATGTTGTCCCGTAATTGTGGCTCATACGATAAGAGAATGACTTTGCACCTTCTGTGTTAGATAATTTTGCTTTTACAGTAAATGAACCACCTGTGCGTACAATAGCAGGAACGGCTTGAAACATATCCACTTTAGGAATCTTATCCCAAGCGGTTTCCTTTACATCAACCTGATTATTAAGGAAATTATATGTTACAGTTGCTTTTGTACACATTGCACTTACGGTGGCATTTACAATCTCACCCATATCGCTACCTGAATTTACGCTGCCGTAGTGAATGCTTACTATTTTGCTGTCGCCAAAAGTTAAATTTGCAGTAAGACTATAGCTACTTGTTTGTGACATTATTACATCATTCTTGCCCGCAACAACTGCCCTAAAATGGCTTTTAGAGGCCGAAATAACACTTACAGAACCATCATCATATATAACAGAGCGCAACCACGATATGGTTTTTCTGCTACTTTTAACGGATACCTTACAAACCTTGTCATCAGTCAACAGTTTTGAACCGCTGCAATTTTCTCCGTCATTAAAGTTCCAATACCAAGTTGTTGTTTTGCTGTCAACAGGCAGTCCATACATTCCTATTGATGCAGGTGTTGCCGTTTTCCCGTCTTTATAGAAATAACCAGGATTAGTCTTTTTGCCGTCAACGCATACCACACCCGATGCAGAACTACCCATCATATAATAATATACAGTGGAGGCGGAACCGCTTTTAAGTTGGGTAAATTCTTGTGTTTTTACTACAGGAGTGTATTCAGGTGCATTTTTTACCGCTGATTCATTACCGTTCAACCAATTATACACCTCTTTGAATTGCGATGCCCATCCTATATCGCTATGCAAACCATCAGAGGTGTAGGTCTTTACAGTTGCACCACTTTTAGATAGAGCCTCAGCAATAGTGTTTATGTCTGTTTTCTGCATCTCAACATCGGAGTTTGTAAGAGTAAGGCAAATTCTGCTGTCGTTACCATTCCACTTGCCAATATAATCTGTTATTTCTGAACGGTTTAGCCAAATAGCAGGTGAGAATGCGGCACAATTTCCAAAAATATCCTGATTGTCCATTGCTGTATATAAGGCAAACAGACCGGCATAGCCACCGCCTCCTATAGATGTGTTTTCTTTGTCTGTAAGGGTGCGGTATTTACCGTTAACGTATGGCATAATTACATCAGTAAGTTTTTCTTGTAACTTACTTGCATTGCCTGTACCTTCAAAATCAGCATACTTGTATGGGGTTAATTCTGCAAGAGAACCATAAAAAGATACTATAATGCCACCATCTGAGGCATATTTTGGAATATCCCACGATGATGAGTTAAAGTGATTGTCCGCCTGCTCATTATCATCACCACTATTCTTATATCTCTGTTTGAAACCTGCCATATATAGCACAGGATATTTGTCTTGTGTAGTGTCATAGTTTTCAGGCACCATTACATAGAATATGTAGTCCTTCCCCTCATACTTCACACTCTCCTTAAATACATTTTTATAAGGTATAGGTGGCAACGATGCCCATTTTGCCACAACATCAGGATTTCCTGCGGTGGTGCGATTACTTATTTCACCTCCCGATGATGTTTTCTCTACGT
>JAKSNZ010000065.1 GCA_024405855.1 Paludibacteraceae bacterium | reverse complement strand
ATAGGCAACCTTTGCAATGACAAAATAGCCGCACTTATGGACGCGGTTCTTGCGCAGTTCCCATTCAAGAAAGTTAATAATGCAGAAAGGATACTTGTAGGTTAATCGGTGAATTGAAAAATAAGTCATACGTATGATTTGTAATTCCACAATTTTCGGACCAATAAAGAGCCGCAGGCTTGGAACATCGCTTGGCGTGAATCTTGAACCAAACAACGGCAAAATCTGCTCGTTTGATTGCGTATATTGTGAGGCAGGACTTAACAAAGATGGTAGAAACGATACCGTAATGCCTACAAGAGAGCAGGTTTATTCTGACCTTGAGGCATATCTTAAAGGGGAGCATCAGCCATTGGATACCATTACTTTTGCAGGTAACGGAGAGCCTACTCTGCACCCGCAGTTTGCTGAAATTATAGACGATACCATAAGGCTAAGAAACTGCTATGCTCCTCAAACTCAAATATCTGTGCTTACAAATGCCTGGCAGATTAAAAACCATAAGGTTGCCATGGCACTGCGTAAGGTTGATAATAATATTCTTAAACTTGACAGTGCAATACCGTCAAGTGTAGCCGCCATTAACAGACCAAATACAGGTGAGTTTGATTTGGCGGCACATATAAATGATATGGCTCAATTTGCTGGCAACTGCATTATTCAAACCTTGTTTTTAACGGGTAATACAGTAGACAATACCACTGATGCTGAGGTTGCCGCCCTACTGAAGGCGTATGCTGTAATTCAGCCTAAATCAGTTCAAATATACAGTCTTGACCGTAAAACTCCGTATAGTACCTTAAAACCCGCAACCCGTGAGTTCCTTGACGGCGTAGCAGCCAAAATCAAGAAGTTAGGAATAGGAGTAAGCGTAACGGTATAGTGAATAGTGAAGAAAGAATAAAGAATAGTGCCCCCTAACCCCCTAAAGGGGGAACCACTAATCATAACTATTCACTATTCTTTATTCACTATTAACTAATCATTATTATGAGAATATTAGTCGCACCATTGGACTGGGGATTGGGGCACGCCACACGGTGTATTCCAATAATCAATGACCTGCTAAAAGAGGGTCATGAGGTGGTTATTGGCGGTGACGGAGAGTCTCTTGAACTGCTACGCAGTGAGTTTCCTACGCTTTGGTGCCGATATATACCCTCATTTAAGATAAAATACTCCAAATCAAACATTCAGGTATTTGCAATGCTTAGATGCCTACCCTCTATTGTGCGTAATTCCATTAAAGAACATCGTGAGATAAAGCGTATTGTAAAGGATTTGGAGATAGACAAGGTTATTTCTGACAACCGTTTCGGGCTTTACGGCAGCGGTGTACACAGCATATATATTACTCATCAGATAATGGTTAAGATGCCTAATGGTTTTAGGTGGCTTGAACCACTTGTATATAGGCTGCATCGGAGTATAATAGAGAAGTATGATGAGTGTTATATTCCTGATTATGAAGATACAGAAAAATCTCTTGCAGGTGATTTGACCCATAAATATACGTTGCCTGTCAATGCAAGATTTATAGCTCCGCTTTCACGCTTTACATATCTAAAGGCTTTTGTAAAGCCAAAGAAGTGTGATGTGTTGGTTATTTCATCAGGAGTTGAGCCACAGCGTACAATGTTTGAGAACAGCATTAAAGAGCGTTTTTCAGACAAAAACCTTAATGTTATTATTGCAAAAAAATATAGGGCAACTGAGTTGTTACCCTATATTCTTGGTGCTGATAAGATAATCTGTCGTTCAGGTTATACCAGCGTTATGGATATGCACCTGCTTGGCGTATCTGACAAAGTGGAGTGGAGTGCCACTCCAGGTCAGACAGAGCAGGAATACCTGCTTACATTACTTACTGCACTTTAACAGTGCTTTTCTTTCCTTCAAAATCAACGGTCTCAACTATATAGGCTTGACCTTTAGCCAATGCTATTGCATGACCTTGACCTTTAGCCACTGTTTTGCCAATCAATGTTGATACTACAATAGATGTGTAATCTTCATTAAATTCAAGCACTCCATTGTTGAATGATTTTACTTTTGAAGATAACTTTTGCTCAGGAACGTCTGTAGGTTTTGATACGTTAGCCAAAACAGTAACTACGGCATCATCAGCATCAGTTGCACTAAGAGTAATAGTTGCATTATAAATACCCTCTGAATCAAAGTATGAGAACAGTTCAAATTCTGTAGGGCCTGCAGCTTCTAAAGGCAATGTTTTTGTAGTTACATGGTTGCCTTCAGCATCTTTGAAATAGAATTCAGAATCACCTTCAACAGTTGCTGTAACCTCTGTCACATTTGTAGCGGTTAAAAGTACGCTTGTATAACCCTCAATGCCAGTATCTGAAAGGAGTGTGTACTCATCTTGAACAGGTGTTATAACAGGTTTTTCCAATGTTGTAACCTCTATTGAGTTAGAGTAATCACTCATGATAACGCCATCAGTAACCACTACAAAAATAGAGTATGTGTATGTGGTGTTTTCTTTCAAATCTTCAACAGAGTATGATGTGTCTGTTAAACTTTCAACGGTTTTTACAACCTCATCTCCTTCTTTAACCTCCAATGTGTATGTTAGACCGTCACCTCTTGCGGCTTCCCAGTTTGCAGTGAATGATGAATAGCTTACATCTGTTGCATCTGTTGCTTTAGGAGCGTATTTTGAAGCGGAAATATTTTTAATGGTTCCGTTCAAGTTACCTGTATAGCAAAGTTTGATATATTTTGTTGAGTTAGCCAACTCAATCTTTTTATTGTTGCTTTGTGAGTTGCTTGTCCAAATAGGGTCTCCAAAATCTTGGGTTTCACTTTCACAAATATACCAAAATCTATTAGATACTGTGGTGGCACTCCATTGTGTGGTGGTTTCAAAGCTTAATGAGTCTGCTAAACCGTCAATGGCAATGATAACATATTTGTCATCCCAATTAAAGCCATCTACAAGTGTTTTGGTACCGCCAAAATAAATACCATCACTCCATTTTGCAGGAGTATCTTCATTGCCTTCATTAACATTGGCAATCACAACGCTTTCGTCATTAAAATTGTCTTGCGTAAATGTAAACGGCACAGAAAGTTGTGCAAATGTACTTAGTGCAAATGCTGCACTTAAAAGTGTAAAAACAATCTTTTTCATAAGTTTAAAAATTAGTTAGTTTTATTTAATCGTGCAAAGTTATAACATTATTAACAAATATTATAATGTTTTGTAAAAAAGTTAAACATTTTAACATTTGATGTTACAAAAGAGTGAATTTTTTTAGTAATTTTGCAATATGAAACGTTGTCTAT
>JAKSNZ010000064.1 GCA_024405855.1 Paludibacteraceae bacterium | reverse complement strand
ATATGGATATGATAATAAACAATTCACTCCCTCCTGCCGAGCAGATTTTTATGCAGGGGCAGTTCTTTGATGCTTATAAACTGTTTTCTGATTTAATAAGGAGTGCTAAAGAACGTGTTATTATTATTGATAATTATGTGGATGAGAGCGTTCTTGAACTTTTAAGAAAACGCAATGCAGATGTTAATGGTATCATATATACCAGTGAAAAATGCTGTAACAATAATAATTTTAAGCTTGATTTACAAAGATTTAACGCACAGTACCCCTCTATTGAGGTACATCCTATGAGTAAAGTTCATGACAGGTTTATGATAATAGATGATACACTGTACTCATCGGGTGGTTCATTTAAGGATGCAGGGAAAAAACTTTTCTCTTTTGAGAAAATGACTTTGAGCCCCGATGTAATTCTACAACTCATTTCAAATTAGGGGCGTGCTGCTGTTTTTGTTGCTTATTTATTTGCATTTTTTGGAAAAATGTAATTTTAGTAGTTATTAAGCATTGCCTTTGATGAATTAATTTTTTTTTGTAATTTTGTAGTCTGATTTGTTTAGGGAGTAAAGCGACAGATGACAACTGACAAAAAAATATGCATCATGGGTGGAGGTAGTTGGGCTACCGCACTTGCAAAAATGGCAATGACGGGTGGTAAGCATATAAATTGGTATATGCGCCGTCCGGAGCAGATAGAGCAGTTTATTGAGACAGGCTGTAATCCGTCCTACCTTACAGGTGTGCAATTTGATGTTAAGAAAATAAAGTTCTACTCAGATATAAACAGGGCTATTCGCTACTCCGATGTACTTGTGTTTGCTATGCCGTCACCTTTCTTGAAGGCTCATCTGGCAAAAGTCAAGACCCCTATAAAAGATAAGTTTATAATTACAGCCATAAAGGGTATCGTGCCTGATGAAAATATGATTGTAACGGATTATTTTCAGAAGTACTTTGATGTAAGTATAAACAATATGGGCGTTATTGCGGGTCCCTGTCATGCAGAGGAGGTGGCACTTGAGAGGCTGTCATACCTAACGGTTGCAAGTTATAATCAGCAGTTGGCAAAGTGGTTTGCTGACAGAATATCTAACTCATATCTTAAGACATACGTGGGTAGGGACGTAAGGGGAATGGAGTACGCATCGGTGTTAAAGAATGTATATGCCATAGCGGCAGGAATTTGCCACGGATTAAAATACGGCGATAACTTTCAGGCTATTCTTGTGTCAAACTCAATACGTGAGATGAGCCGTTTTGTTGATGAGGTTGCTCCTGACAAGGAACGCAACATAGGTGATGCGGCCTATCTTGGAGACCTTTTGGTAACCGCCTATTCAAAGTTCAGTAGGAATCGTATGTTTGGAAGTATGATAGGCAAGGGGTATTCAGTCAAATCATCGCAGCTTGAAATGGAGATGATTGCTGAGGGTTATTACGGTACAAAGTGCATTCATGAAATCAATGAAAAGTATAATGTGGATATGCCTATTCTTGAGGCGTGCTACAATATTCTTTATGAACGCATTGCTCCTAATATAGAGATTAAGGTGCTGACGGAAAAGCTTAATTAAATATTAGTGGACAGTGGACAATGGACAGTGGACAATTATCACTGTCAACTGTCAACTGTCAACTATCAACTGAATAAATTATGGAAGATATTAAACTATCAATCAAAAGTTGCTTGGACTTTGTGTCTGAAAGCAAGGTAATGGGCTATGAGGCTCAGGTTAGGAAATGTGCTGAGACATTGGAGAACGGCACAGGTAAAGGTAATGACTTTTTGGGTTGGCTGCATTTGCCGTCATCTATAACCAAGGAGTTTCTCTCTGATGTTAAGGAGACTGCGGCATTTCTGCGTGCAAACTGCGATGTTGTGGTGGTTGCCGGTATCGGTGGAAGTTATTTGGGTGCAAAGGCTGTAATTGACTCTCTGTCAAACAGTTTCTCTTGGCTATATGCTAAGAAGCCTGTAATTGTTTTTGCCGGCAATAATATAGGTGAGGATTATTTGGCTGAACTTACAGAGTACCTCTCCGATAAGAAGTTTGGTATTATAAATATCTCTAAATCAGGTACTACTACTGAAACTGCTCTTGCGTTCCGTTTGCTAAAGACTCAACTTGAAAAGCAAATGGGCAAGGCTGAGGCTTGCAAGCGTATCGTTGCTATTACTGATAAGGCTAAAGGTGCATTGCGTACACTTTCTACAAAAGAGGGCTACAAGACATACGTTATTCCTGATAATGTTGGCGGACGATTCTCTGTTCTTACTCCTGTTGGTTTGCTTCCTATTGCTGTTGCAGGTCTTGATGTTGACGCTCTTGTAGAGGGTGCACAGCGTATGGAGAAGGTTTGCGGACTTGACACTCCGTTTGCAGAGAACCCTGCTGCAGTTTATGCCGCTACACGCAATGAATTGTATCGTAATGGTAAAAAGATAGAGATTCTTGCTAATTTCCAACCAAAACTTCACTTTATTGCGGAGTGGTGGAAACAACTTTACGGAGAGAGCGAGGGCAAGGAGAACAAGGGTATTTTCAATGCTTCTGTTGATTTTACAACTGACCTTCACTCTATGGGTCAATGGATTCAAGAGGGCGAGCGTTCAATTTTTGAGACTGTTATTTCTGTAAAGAAGGCTAATAAGAAACTTGAGGTCCCTACCGATGCTGAGAATCTTGACGGTCTTAACTTCCTTGCAGGCAAGCGTGTTGATGATGTAAACAAGATGGCAGAACTTGGTACTCGTCTTGCTCACGTTGATGGTGGTGTTCCAAATATTCTTATTGAGATGCCTGAACTTAACGCATTCTATATAGGTGAACTTATCTATTTCTTTGAGAAGGCTTGCGGTATCAGCGGCTACCTACTAGATGTAAATCCGTTCAACCAACCGGGCGTGGAGGCTTACAAGAAGAATATGTTTGCCCTGCTTAACAAACCAGGCTACGAGGCTGAATCCAAAGCGATTCAGGCGAGGTTGAAATAGAGATAGTGGACAGTTGATAGTGGACAGTTGACAGTGATATAGACTAAAAGCATATAAAATTACATTAAATTAAAAAAAAGCGGTGCAAAAATTTGGTGGTATAAAATTTTTGCTGTAATTTTGTACCGCTTTTGAAAAGGGCGTTTAGCTCAGCTGGTTTAGAGCATCTGCCTTACAAGCAGAGGGTCGGCGGTTCGAATCCGTCAACGCCCACCACTGACAAATTGAAGCATCTGCGTTGCAGATGCTTTTTTTGTGCCTGTGCGGAGATGAAAGTTTACTTTCAGAAACGCACAGACACAAAAAAGAGCATAATGGCGTAGCCATATGCTTCAATTTGCATGGGCGTAGACGGTTCACGAGCCACGCAGTGGCGAGTAAT
>JAKSNZ010000063.1 GCA_024405855.1 Paludibacteraceae bacterium | reverse complement strand
TCCACTGTCAACTATCCACTGTCCACTCTCTAAAGATTTCCTCCAAACTACCCCTCTCTATTTCTGAGACCTTTTGGTCTGTCATTATTTTGCCTTTGTTAAGGATAATGAAGCGGTCACACACAGCCTCAACCTCCTGCATAATGTGCGTACTGAACAATACGGTACGCTCTTTTCCAAAATTCTTGATAAGTTCCCTTATTTCAACTATCTGATTAGGGTCAAGGCCTGTTGTTGGTTCATCAAGGATAAGCACATCGGGGTTATGGATTATTGAGGCTGCAAGCCCAACTCTTTGTCTGTATCCCTTTGAAAGTGAGCCTATAAGCTTTTTGCTTTCAGGTGCCAATCCAGTAATTTCAACAACTTCATTAATCCTTTGTTTTTTGTTCTCAACTCCATATACACCTGCTGTAAAATCAAGATACTCCTTGACATACATATCAAGATACAGCGGATTGTGTTCAGGCAGATAACCTATACGAGCCTTTGCTTTCAGTGGTTCCTTTAACACGTCAATTCCGCAAACATCAACCTCTCCGGCATCGGGTTTTACAAAACCCGTAATTATTTTCATTGTTGTGGATTTGCCGGCACCGTTAGGCCCTAAAAAACCTACTATCTCACCCTTTTCAACATTCATACACAAATCAGGCAGAACAACCTGATTCCCATACTTTTTGCATACATTTTTAAGTGAGATACTCATAACCTTGCAAAAATAATAAAAATCCTGCTCTTTATTATTGTTCAAAGAAATAAGATTTCAACAATTTTTATATTTCAATAAATTTTTCCAAGTCACGCCTCTCTTTTTTTGTAGGGCGGCCTGTGCCTCTGTCTCGCTCACCTGAAGAGGCAAGCCTTATATCTTCCAAAAGTTTAAGTTCTGACATTGGGGTAACGTCAATCATGTATCGGGTTACATCTTTGGCACTGACTCTGTTCTCTGTGAGTTCTATTATGTTGTAAGTATAGACAATTGGAGGACGCTTTACTTGAACGGAAAGTCCTACGGTAACTATAAATGACGGCTTTACAGCAATACCGCCAACAATAATCCTGCCTTTCTTGCACTCTTCTGTGGCAATGCTTCTTGTTTTGAACAGACGCATTGTCCAAAGCCATTTATCTATGCGTAAAGCCTCAGCCATTTACTTGTTATTGTATTGAGTCATTGTAAGTTGCAAACCGGCAAGGCAGAAACTTTTAATTACTTCAGTAGTAACGGCACAGCGTTCTTCAATGAGTTTAAGGTCTTCATCGGTGAACTTACCAAGAACATAATCTATCTGTTGACCTTTATTAAAGTCTGCCCCGATACCAAACTTAAGCCTTGCATAACCTTCAGTACCAATCAGTTCCTGTATGTTTTTCAGTCCGTTATGACCTCCAGCACTACCCTTTCCTCTGAGCCTGAGAGTACCAAAAGGAAGAGCCAAATCATCTACCAACACAAGAAGGTTCTCAATAGGTATATTCTCTTTTTGAAGATAATAGCGGACAGCATTGCCGCTTAAGTTCATAAAGGTGTTTGGCTTAAGCAGCACCAACTCCTTGTTCTTGACACGACACTGTGCCACAGAGCCATATCTTTGCTCTGCAAAAAAAACATTGGACGCCTTTGCAAAGGCATCCAACATCATAAAACCTATGTTGTGGCGGGTATTTTGGTATTCAGGACCAATATTGCCCAAGCCGACAATCAAATACTTCATATATCAGATTATGCTTGTGGAGCAGCCTCAGAATTATCTTCAGCAGTCTTTGCAGCACGAGTTGATTTAACGCAAACAACCAAACTCTCTTTGTTGTCAACAATTTCAAGGTTAGGGAATGAAAGTTCACCAGCCTTAATTGATTTACCAACGCCAAGTGTCTCAACATTTACAACAACAAACTCAGGTATATTCTTGCAAAGAGCCTTAATCTTCATTCTCTTCATTTCAAGAGACAACTTACCACCTGCCTTAACACCTGCTGCAAGACCCTCTGTCTTAACAGGAACCTTAAATACAATAGGTTTCTTGTCATCAACCTCAAGGAAGTCAATGTGAAGAATGTTGTCTGTTACAGGGTGGAACTGAATCTCCTTAATTACTGCTGAGCAGGCTTTCTTACCAATTGTAAGCTTAACCTCAAATATCTCAGGGCTGTAAATAAGTTTACGTACAGCACTTTTTGAGACTGTAAAGTTTGTGTTCTCTTTTTTGCATCCGTAAAGTACGCAAGGAATCAAATCCTGCTTACGCAATGCTACACTTGCCTTTTGGCCAAGTTCTGTTCTAACAGAACCTTCTAATTCAAATGTTTTCATTTTGTATAAATATTGTGTTACTCAAATGTGGGGCAGAGTTACGCTTTTGACGGATGCGCCCCAATTCCCATCACACTGTTTTTCAAAAGCGGGTGCAAAGTTAGTGAAAATTAAGAGCAGAACAAAAAAAAACTTCAGTTTTTTGTAAAAAAGATTACAACTTAAAACCCCGTCCATCCTTGTGCCTTCAGAGCAATTTCAGGTCCTTCAGGTGTTACAAGCACCTTTTCATTTGTATCGGCAGTAGTATAACCAATGACCTTTATACCTTTAATTTCATTTATTTTTTCATGCAACGATACTGGAGCGGTAAACAACAGTTCATAATCCTCACCACCGTTAAGTGCCACAGTCATAAGATTCATATTGAACTCCTCTGCCTGAATAGCCGTTTGATAGTCAACAGGTATCTTCTCTTCATAAATACGGCACCCCACCCCGCTCTGCTTGCAGATGTGCATCAGTTCTGATGACAGCCCGTCCGATATGTCCATCATAGCCGTAGGCACAATCCCTGCCTTGTCAAGAGCCTCAATAATATCCTTGCGAGCCTCCGGTTTCAATTGACGCTCAAGCAGATACTCCTTACCTGCAAAATCGGGCTGCATTTCATCCCTGCCACTCTTATCAAACACTTTCTTCTCCCTTTCAAGCAGTTGCAGACCCATATATGCCGCACCCAAATTACCGCTTACACATATAAGGTCATTTGGTTTTGCGGTATTACGGCAAACTATTTTTCCTTCCTCACCCTCTCCTATACACGTTATACTGATAGTCAGACCCGTTGCAGAAGCGGAAGTATCGCCGCCTACAATATCAACATTATGCCTTTCACAGGCAAGTTTCAAACCCTCATACAACTCCTCAATATCTTCCGTCTGGAATTTTCCGCTTACGCCAAGCGATACGGTAATTTGCTTTGGACGCCCGTTCATAGCGTAAATATCGGAAAAATTAACCATAGCGGCCTTGTATCCTAAATGTTTCAAAGGGGTGTATGTCAAGTCAAAATGCACACCTTCAAGCAGCAAATCAGTAGTTACAAGCACTCTTACGCCGTTTTTTGTATAATCAAGAATGGCGGCATCGTCGCCTACACCTTTCACAGAAGAAGCATTATTTAACTTAATGTCCTCTGTAAGATGGTCAATAAGACCAAACTCTCCAAGTTTTGAAATTTCAGACATATTAAGGTAGGTTCTATTTATTAGTCTTTTATTTTTTGCAAAGATACAATATTTTTTTGTACCTTTGTATTTTGTACTAAAACATATTTTTATGAAAGGAATTGTATTGGCTGGTGGTTCGGGAACAAGGCTTTACCCTATCACAAAAAGTATCTCAAAGCAAATAATTCCGGTGTATGACAAACCAATGATATACTATCCGGTTTCAATTCTTATGCTTGCAGGCATAAAGGAGATTCTTATAATCTCAACCCCGCAAGACATACATCTGTATCAGAACCTGCTTGGAGACGGTAGTCAATTAGGCATAAAATTTGAGTATGCAATACAACCATCTCCTGACGGACTTGCACAAGCATTTATCATAGGTGCTGACTTTATAGGAAAAGACAGTGTATGTATGGTGCTTGGAGACAACATTTTCTATGGATACAACCTTTCTGTAATGCTTAAGGAGGCTTCCTCTCTGAAAGACGGTGCCACAGTTTTTGGTTATTATGTAAATGACCCTGAGCGATACGGAGTTGCAGAGTTTGATGAGAACGGAAAGTGCCTCAGCATTGAGGAGAAGCCTAAGAATCCAAAGTCAAATTTTGCTGTTACAGGTCTATATTTTTATGGCAACGATGTAGTTGAAAAGGCAAAAAGCCTTAAGCCTTCACCACGTGGGGAACTTGAAATAACAGACCTTAACAAACTATATCTTGCAGAGGGCAGACTGAATGTAAAGACATTAGGACGTGGAGTTGCATGGCTTGACACAGGCACGCATGACAGC
>JAKSNZ010000062.1 GCA_024405855.1 Paludibacteraceae bacterium | reverse complement strand
TGACAAGCCACAGGTAGAATGCAAGGTTATGGACTGAAGCAATCTGAAGCCCAAGCAGTTCTCCGCTTATTGTCAAATGGCGTAGATACGCTTTTGTGTATGCAGTGTCAACATACGATGCTCCGTCAGCCTCAATAGGCTCAAAACAGTCTGCCCACTTTTGGTTTCTTATGTTTATGGTGCCGTTTTTTGTAAACAGCATTCCGTTTCTGCCGTTACGGGTAGGCATTACGCAATCAAACATGTCAACTCCACGCTCTATGGCTTCAAGAAGGTTTGCAGGCGTGCCTACACCCATCAGGTATCTTGGTTTTTCCTTAGGAAGAATCTCATTGACAACCTCTATCATTTCATACATCTTTTCAGTCGGTTCGCCAACGGCAAGACCGCCTATGGCATTGCCGTCCATCTCCATTTCCGCCACCTTATACGCTGATTCACGCCTTAAGTCAGGGTATACACAGCCTTGCACAATAGGAAAGTAACTTTGATTGTATCCATAAAGAGGTTGGGTCTCCTTAAAATGTCTGACACCCCTGTCAAGCCATTTATGCGTAAGTTCAAGAGATTTTTTTGCATAACTGTATTCAGCATCGCCGGGACAGCATTCATCAAGAACCATCATAATATCAGAGCCTATAATACGTTGTGTATCAACTACATTTTCAGGGGTGAAAAGATGCTTGCTGCCGTCTATGTGGGAACTGAATGTAACCCCCTCTTCCTTTAGTTTTCTTGTTTGTGATAAGGAGAAAACCTGAAAACCGCCACTGTCTGTCAGAATAGGACGCTCCCAACCAATGAACTTATGCAGACCTCCGGCCTGTCTTAGAATGTCAAGACCCGGTCTTAAGTAAAGATGGTAGGTGTTGCCTAATATTATTTGGGCTTTTATGTCGTCTCTGAGTTCACGCTGGTGTACAGCCTTTACACTGCCTACAGTACCTACAGGCATGAATATAGGCGTTTCAATGGTGCCGTGGTCTGTGGTTATGAGTCCGGCACGGGCACCAGTTGCGGTATCGGTGTAAAGAAGGTCAAAAACCATACAAACTACAAAGATAAAAATAAATTTGTGATATTTGATGGTTTGTTATACATTTGTGGTGTGTATGAGAAAAATTAGGCTAATAATATTGTTTTTGACGATATCATTTGGAGGTTTTGCGTCAAATCTTTCAAGAGGGTTCTATGAACCGTCAGTCAGTTTTGAATTTATGCCTGAATACTCATACAACATTCAGTGGAAATCAATGGCTAATTTTGATTTGAAAAGTACATTTGCCAAAACCCCTTATTTTGAGTTTACCACAGCACTTCAATTCTCTACATTAAATGTCCACACCGTTGATTTTAGGTTAAAACCAAGATTGCCTCTGCCTATTGGAGAGTTGTTTTTGGATTTTGAACCGTATTACAGAATAGATGTTAAAGACAGAATCCACGATGCCGCCATTGCCGCAAGTGTGGGCTATAGATTTGATTATCTGAGTTTTCAAGTTGGCTGGTTTGGCAGATTTTTAGTGCCGTTTGACGGTGGCGGTTACCATAAGGAACTTGCAAACATACTATATGGCGTTGAGGTTTTTTGCCGTCCGCAGTATTCAAACTGGAACATTTCATTAAGGATGTCAAACTTTAATGATTACCAAATAGAGCGTTGGTCAGAACCGCTGTTCATGCTTAGTGCAAGATATGACTTGTTTGATATGATGAGACTCTCAGCAGGAGTTGAATGCAAGCCTGTAGGTATAGGGAATGTGCAGGCTCAATTCTTTGGAATTACGGCACGTATTGGAATAGGACTTATTTTAGAATGAAAAAATTTGATAAAATATTGGTGCTTGCTTTAATGGTGTTGTTGGTCTCTTGTGAAACCAATGACATTTCAGGCGTTCTTGTAAGTTCAAGTCCTACACCCGATGCCAGATTTGACAAATCTATGGAGTGGAACAACGCTCATGAATATCCTGTTTTGAAAGTTCCTGATTCATATAGGGTTTATGTCTGCTCCGATACTCATATTCAAACAACAACTGATAAGTTCAGCCGTTTTGTGTCTGCCTATAAACATGATTCCAATTGTAAGTTTGCTGTTCATTTGGGTGATTTGGTAAGTGGAAAGGAACACCACAAACTTGTGTACAGTGTAATGCAGGAGCCTATTTTTACTATTGTAGGTAATCATGACCTGCATTTTGCCCAATGGAGTTCATTTGTGGAGTATTGGCACACCTCAACCTATTATGTAGAAACAGTTTCTGAAACAAGCGGCAGGAAACTTGACCTTTTCATTTTTCTTGACAGTGGCAACGGCACACTTGGCTCAAAACAAATGGATTGGTTGAGAGAGTTGCTTATGGTGACATCGGGGTACAGAAATATAATAGTATGTACACATACTGATTTCTTTCAGGGCAAGGCATTTGACGGAAATTCAGCCAATTATCCATTGGAAGAGACCTACACGCTTACAAATATGTTCCGTCAGTACGGCGTAAAATTAGTGCTTACAGGTCATAAGCATAATTGGGACGATGTTACATTTGCCGGTGTAAGGTATCTTACTCTTGAGAGCCTGAAAGATGATGCGGACAATACCTCTTATGTGGTGGTGTCTGTTGGCAATGAACTTAATTTTGAAAAGATTCCTTTAAAGTAAGTGTGTTGTCTAATCCTCAGATTCAAGGTTAAGCATTGATGTGGTTATTGTAACTTCCTCCACCATATTCACCCACTCCTTACTATATGGCTTCTGCAGTTTTACATAGTTTTCTGTAAAACCAAACATAGTTCCGTTTTTGTTTGCCGACTCCCAAAGAACTCTTCGTTTAGAGCCTGTCTGAGAGTTGTAGAATGCTGTAATCTGCTCTAATGACCAATCCATAAGCACTTTTACACGGCGTTTCTGCTCTGCAGGTGAAACCTTGTAAGGTATTTTAAGTGCCGCAGTATTTGCCCTTTCAGAGTATGGAAATACATGCAGTCTTGTGATTGGCAAAGACTTAATAAAATTAAGGCTTTCTTCAAACAGTTCAGGGGTCTCACCACGCATACCGGCTATTACATCCACGCCTATGAACGCATTAGGTATGAGGCTTTTTATTTTGAGAATCTTTTTTGCAAAAAGGGCTGTATCATATCTGCGATGCATAAGTTTCAACATCTCATCAGAACCGCATTGTAGCGGAATATGGAAGTGAGGGGCAAACCGCTTGCTTGTAGCACAAAAATCTATGATTTCATCTGTAAGCAGGTCAGGCTCAATTGATGATATACGGAAACGCTCTATGCCATCTACATTATCTAACGCCTTTATTAACTCTAAAAATGTTTCTCCTGTGGATTTGCCAAAATCCCCGATATTGACTCCCGTAAGAATAATCTCCTTGCCACCTGTAGAGGCAACTTGCTCTGCCTGCTTTACAATGTCTGTTATACTTCCGTTACGGCTTCTGCCACGTGCAAACGGAATGGCACAGTATGAGCAGAAACGGTCACAGCCGTCCTGTATTTTAAGGAAATGACGTGTCCTGCCTTCTGACGATATTGATGGATAAAACGGGGTAATATGCTTACAATCAGTTACTTGTATTTTGGCAATGGATTGTTTGTCTCTTATTTTTTGTAAAAGTTCAGGTATTGAGAACTTATCATTTGCACCAAGCACTAAATCAACCCCTGGTATTTGGCTGATTTCTTCAGATTTTAGTTGGGCGTAGCAGCCTGTAACTATAATGAAGGCATTTGGGTGTTTGCGGTTTATGCTGTGAATGAGTTGCCGCCCTTTGCGGTCTGCCGCATCGGTTACGGTGCAAGTGTTTATTATGCAGACATCGGGCGACTCTGTGGCAGATGCCTTGCTGAAACCTGCATCATAAAGCGTTTTTGCCAAATATGATGATTCGGCAAAATTCAATTTACAACCTAATGTGTAAAATGCAAGTTGACAGTTGACAGTTGACAGTTGACAGTTATACATCATACATTATACATCGCTACGTAGTAGCGTATATATCGGTTTATCTCCCCAATCCTTGTAATAGAAAATCATATAGGCAATGGCTGTTGCTACAGAACCTACAAAAGCCCCCGATAGTGTGTCCTCTACAAAATGACAGCACAGATATATTCTGGAGTATGCCCCTACAATGCCTATAATGAGAAATGCCACCTGCCAACCTTTGTACTTGTTTGGAAGTATGGCTGCCAAACAACCTACAAAAGCAAATATGGCTGAGGTGTGTCCGCTTGGAAATGAATTGTACCCTCCGGGAATGGAATAGAATTGTGATACGGAATCTATCAGCGGTCCAATGTCTGCACTTGAGGGGTCTAAAGCATCGGTGTAAAAAGATAGCGGTCTTGGTCTTGCAAAAGAGTATTTAAGGGGTTGGGTAAATATGGCTGCAATGCCTTGTCCTGCAAGAATAAACAGTCCTTTCCTAAACCAAAATATCATTACGGCAATGCCTATGTAGCATGGCAGTCCGCCGCCAAGGTATGTGCAGTAGTAAAAAAATGTATCCCAAAATGGTGTGTGGTGGCTGTTAAGCATTAAGAAACCGTTTATAAGTCCGTTCTCAAATA
>JAKSNZ010000061.1 GCA_024405855.1 Paludibacteraceae bacterium | reverse complement strand
ATAATCTTGACGCATTTATGAACGGCGATATTCAGGACTGCATAGACCACCTGATTGTTGCTGAAAATGCGGAACGGCTTAAAGAGAGTGAGTTATGACACGAGAGCAATTATTTGAGAACATTAAGAGGAAAAAATCTTTCCTTTGTGTGGGACTGGATACTGATATTCAGAAAATCCCTGAGTTTTTGTTTGATGAAGAGGACGCAATGTTCCGTTTCAACAAGGCAATTATTGATGCTACGGCTGACCTTTGCGTGGCTTATAAACCTAATATTGCTTTTTATGAGAGTATGGGATTGGAAGGTTGGGACGTGCTTGAACGTACTGTTGAATACATTAGAGCAAACTACCCTGACCAATTCATTATTGCCGATGCAAAACGTGGCGATATAGGCAACACATCCGCTATGTATGCCCGTGCATTCTTTGGCAATATGGATTTTGACAGCGTAACAGTGGCTCCTTATATGGGAGAGGACAGTGTGTCACCATTCCTCACATACGAGGGCAAATGGGTTACACTGCTTGCTCTTACATCAAACAAGGGTGCCTTTGATTTCCAATTTATGGAAGATAAGGCATCAGGCAAGAAACTTTTTGAAAAGGTGCTTGAGACTTCACAGGAATGGGGCAACGCAGACAATATGATGTATGTGGTGGGTGCCACAAAGGCTGATATGCTTAAAGATATAAGGGCTATAATTCCAAAACACTTCCTGCTTGTTCCAGGTATCGGGGCACAAGGCGGAAGCCTGCAAGAGGTTGCAAAGAACGGTATGAACAGTCAATGCGGTCTGCTTGTAAACTCTTCAAGAGCAATTATTTACGCTTCTGACGGAGAGGACTTTGCAGAGAAAGCGAGAGAAGCCGCAATGAAAGTGCAACAAGAGATGGAAACCATTCTAAATGAACAAGAAGAAAATTATTAACGACCCCGTTTTCGGGTTTATTACGTTGCCGTCAGATTTTATTTTTGATTTGATGCAACATCCTTTTGTTCATAGACTTACAAGAATAAAACAATTAGGATTGACATCGTATGTCTATCCTGGAACACAACATACAAGGTTCCAACACTCACTTGGTGCTATGCATCTAATGACTGAGGCGGTAAACACTCTACGAAAAAAAGGTGTGGAAATTACTGACAATGAGGCAGATGCAGTTTATGCAGCCATTCTGCTACACGATATTGGACACGGTCCATTCTCGCACACTCTTGAGCGTTTCTTTTTTGACAATATTTCCCATGAAAAAGTTGGATTGGCTGTAATAAAATATATGAATCGCCAATTTAATGGGAAACTTGACAAAACCATTGAGATTCTGAACGACACATACCCTAAGCACTATCTGCATGAACTTGTATCGGGGCAACTTGATATGGACCGTCTTGACTATATTCGCCGCGATAGTTTCTTCTCTGGAGTACAGGAAGGCAATATTGGGTCTGCACGTATTATCAGAATGCTTAATATCAAAGACGGGAAGCTTGTGGTGGAGGCAAAAGGTATCTACTCCATTGAGAATTTTCTAATGAGCCGCCGACTTATGTATTGGCAGGTATATTATCATAAAACGGCATACGCGTCTGATTTAATGGTACTTAAAACACTTTGCAGAGCAAGGTATGTGGAGCAAAATGGAGGAGATTTGTTTGCAGGCGATTCCCTTAAATTCTTCTTAATGCAACCTGTATCTACCATTGATGATACTGTCATTGAGAATTTTATGAATATTGATGACTCCGATGTTTGGGTTGCACTTAAAGCGTGGGCAAACTCTTCAGACAAGGTGCTATCTATATTGAGCAACGGCATTGTAAACCGTCATCTGTTCCATCTTGACATCTCAAATAAACCTTTTGATTCTAAGGTTGTTGAAGATAAGATTACTGAAATGTGCAAAGCATTTGACATAAGCAAAGAAGATGCACAGTATTTGGTATCGGAGAACAAAGTTTCAAACCACATATACACAGGTGACGAAACCGCCATTGAAATCCTCTACTCTGACGGCACCACTAAAAGCATATCTGAAGCGTCAGACATGTTTGATATGAGTGTACTTTCACGTGAAATAAAGAAATACTACTTGAGTTATTATAGGCTTTAACATTTTTTAACACACATTTGACTGCTTCAATTGATATATTTTTGTGAATCTATAGCAAATTTACAGCAAAAAATCCATATCTTTGTAAATTAAAGTAACTTTGGATAAAGTATATGGATTTATCAGCAAAACAATTGGCTCTGATACTTAACGGAAAAGTTGAGGGAGATGAGAATGTAATGGTCAGCACCTACTCCAAAATTGAAGAAGGGAAACCTGGCACCATATCTTTTTTGTCTAACATGAAGTATGAGCATTACATTTACAACACCGATGCCAGCATAGTTTTAGTAAATGAGGATTTTGTACCAAAAGAACCGGTAAAAGCAACCCTTGTCAGAGTAAAAGACGCATATATGGCACTTGCCACCCTACTGAAAATGGTTGAAGAGAATTTGAAGAACGTTAAGAAAGGTGTTGATAAGACTGCCCGCGTTGCAAAAAGTGCAAAAATAGGGAAAGACTGTTACATTGGTCCATTTGTTTACATTGGCGACAATGTTGTCATTGGTGACAAGACTCAAATATATTCACATTGTGCCATAAATGATAATGCAATAATTGGTTGCAATAATATACTCTACAATTCAGTAGTGGTTTATCACCATTGTGCAATAGGAAACAACTGCATCATTCACGCTACATCTGTAATTGGAGCAGACGGTTTTGGTTTTGCAAAAGATGAAAATGGTGCGTATGTTAAAATGCCTCAAAGCGGAAATGTGATTATTGGTGACAATGTTGAAATTGGTGCCTCAACCACTATTGACCGTGGCAGCATGGGACCTACTCAAATAAAGAATGGAGTAAAACTTGACAATCAAATCCAAATTGCCCATAATGTTGAAATAGGAGAAAATACTGCTATGGCAGCCTGTTCAGGAGTTGCCGGTTCTGCCAAAATTGGCAAGAACTGCATTATTGCCGGAAAGGTAGGCATCGTAGGACACTTATCCATTGCAGACAACACTACAATTGCGGCTGATTCAAATGTTACAAGCACTATTAAAGAACCGGGGCAAGTTATGCACGGAACACCTCTTATGCCTCTTGTAAAATCAAGAAAGGCACTTGTAGCATATAGGAATCTTCCTGAATTACAGCAAACTGTATTGGAATTAGAGAAAAAGGTAAAGGAACTTGAAGCCAAACTACAATAAGAAATTTATGAATCAGCACACTATACAAAAGCCATTTACCCTTGAAGGGAAAGGTCTTCATACTGGGTTGCAGATAACAGCAAATTTTATTCCTGCTCCTGCTGACAGCGGAATAAATTTTGTAAGGGTTGATTTGGATGGAAGACCTGTTATTGAGGCTTTGGCAAATAATGTTGCAAACACAGAAAGAGGTACCGTAATAAAGAAGGGCGACGCATCAATAAGCACCATTGAGCATACAATGGCTGCACTTATAGCAAATGGCATTGACAACTGCACCATTGAGGTTAATGCTCCTGAAGTGCCTATTCTTGACGGTAGTGCCATTATAATTTCAAATGCAATTAAGAAGGCTGGCATTGAGGAGCAAAATGCAGAAAGAAAATATTTGGAAATAAATAAGACCCAATACTTCAAATTTCCTAATGGTTCTGAATTTGCCGTTTTCCCTGCTGATAAGTTCAGCATAGAATCAACTGTTGATTTTAATTCTCCTGTTCTTGCCAAGCAGACTGCTGTACTCAGTGACATTGATAATTTTGACAGAGAGATAGCCGCCGCTCGTACATTTGTATTTGTCAGAGAAATTGAACCTTTGCTTAAAATGGGACTTATTAAAGGCGGAGACCTTGACAATGCCATTGTAATATATGACCAACCAATGCCTCAAGAGGCTATAAACAACCTAACCAACCTACTTGGTGTGAAAGATGTCAACACTGATAGCCTTGGTTATCTGAACAAACGCCCTCTTGCTTGGGATAATGAGCCGGCACGCCATAAGTTACTTGATATTATAGGTGATTTGTATTTGGTAGGAAAGCCTATCAAAGGTAAAATTACGGCTCTCAAACCTGGTCACGGCGTAAACACTCAAGTAGCCAAAGCACTTTTTAATCTTTAACTTTCAACTAAATATGAATGCATTTATCCACCCAAACGCCAAAATAGGCAAGGATGTAATTATTGACTCTTTTGCCTACATTGATGACAATGTTGAAATAGGTGACGGAACTCACATTTTCCCAAATGCAACCATTTTAAGTGGTGCCAGAATAGGAAAAAACTGTAGGATTTTTCCAAGTGCTGTAATATCAGGAATTCCTCAGGATTTGAAATTTCGTGGAGAAGAGACAACCGCTGTAATTGGTGACGGAACTACCATAAGAGAGTGTGCCACCGTAAACAGAGGCACTGCATCAAAAGGCACAACAATTGTTGGCAGCAACAACCTTATTATGGCATATTCTCACATTGCACATGATTGTGTAGTAGGCAGCAACTGTATTATAGGTAACGCATCTCAAATTGCAGGAGAAGTAAAGATTGATGATTGGGCAATTCTTGGTGGGGGAAACCTGGTTCACCAATTCTGTCATATTGGAGGGCATGTTATGATTCAAGGCGGTTCCCGCTCAAGCAAGGATGTACCTCCGTATGTTACAGCAGGGCGTGACCCTCTTGCATACGCAGGACTTAACCTTATAGGTCTGCGCCGTCGTAACTTCACACCAGAACAAATTCAGACAATACAGGATTGTTACAGAATTATCTATCAATCAGCACTTAACGTAAGTCAAGCATTAGAAAAGATAGAGGCAGAGATGCCGTCATCATTTGAAAGAGACTACATTGTTTCATTCATTAAGGAGGGTGCGGCAAGAGGAATTATTAAAGGAATCAATGTTTAATATGGAAGCGGAAAAGTCATTAAACTTTATAGAAGAGATTGTAGAGAA
>JAKSNZ010000060.1 GCA_024405855.1 Paludibacteraceae bacterium | reverse complement strand
ACCGTCAGCAGCAACAGAAAAAAACGCTTATGTAAGTCCAGCCCTTTCACTTTAACAACAAAGCACTAATTTTCAACTTACAAATTTATAAATTTTTTCTAACAGTTGCTCACTCCAAACAAAAAAACTTCCTTCTCAATCCGAGAAGGAAGTTCTGCATAATAATTATGATTTATTGTTGAATTAGTTTGGACTTTGAATGAGGGAGTTTACTGGCGTAAATGACCGAAGCACAAAGTCCAAAATAAACAACAAGAAACAGAATTATGCTTTGCCGGCACTGCCTAGCACATCAACACATTTATGCATATAAAGCTTCTTAAGCTCCTCACGAGCCGGGCCAAGATATTGACGTGGGTCAAACTTAGATGGCTCTGCATTGAAGAACTGACGAACAGCGGCAGTCATAGCAAGACGACCGTCAGAGTCAATGTTAATCTTGCAAACAGCAGACTTGGCAGCCTCACGCAGTTGCTCTTCTGGAATACCTACTGAATCCTTAAGAGCACCACCGTTATCGTTGATAATCTTAACATACTCTTGTGGAACTGAAGAAGAACCGTGAAGTACGATTGGGAATCCAGGAAGTTGCTTCTCTATCTCCTTAAGAATATCAAAACGTAGTGGAGGTGGTATAAGGATACCGTTCTCATCACGTGTGCACTGCTCTGGTGTAAACTTGTTAGCACCGTGAGAAGTACCTATAGAGATAGCAAGTGAATCAACACCTGTACGTTTTGTAAAGTCAATAACCTCTGATGGTTGTGTGTAGTGGCTTGCCTCTGCTGAAACCTCATCCTCAACACCTGCAAGAACACCAAGTTCACCCTCAACTGTAACGTCATACTTATGAGCATACTCTACAACTTGTTTTGTAAGAGCGATGTTCTCCTCGTATGGAAGTGCTGAACCGTCAATCATAACTGAAGAGAAGCCCATATCTACGCAACTCTTGCATAGTTCAAAGCTGTTACCGTGGTCAAGGTGCAAGCAGATTTGTGGTTTCTCCCAACCAAGTTCTTTTGCATACTCAACAGCACCCTGTGCCATGTAGCGTAGCAATGTTTGGTTTGCATACTTACGTGCACCGCTTGATACTTGAAGAATAACAGGTGATTTAACCTCAGCGCATGCTTGAATAATAGCCTGCATCTGTTCCATGTTGTTGAAGTTGAATGCCGGAATGGCATAACCTCCCTTGATGGCGCCTTTAAACATCTCTTTTGTGTTTACAAGGCCTAATTCTTTGTAAGATACCATAATTTAATTGTAATTATAAAGTGAATTGTTTTTTCAAACCACAAAGATACAAAAAAAATGAGAAATGAGAAATGAGAAATGAGAAATTTTGAAGTAGCGAGAGCAGAGTGAACTTGTTCACTATGCCGAGTCACGACAAAATTCACAACGAAGTTGTAAATGAGATATATCTCTCCTTTATCCTTTCTCCTTTAAAAATTTTAGGTATTTCTCCACATCTGTTTCATAGAACATAGGGCCTGCAACCACCGATTCAGTATCGGGGTTTATAATGTAATGATTAGGCTGCGCATTCTGATGGAACAGAGTTTTCTGAAGATACTTGTTCTTATCTCCAAGCAATGTCAGCGTATCCCCCTCAGCGGTTATAAAAGGCTTGGATGTCTTTGTAACCTTGTCATCAACATAAAGTGTACAAACAATGTAATTGTCTTTTATACACTTTGTAACTTCTTCATTTGCAAGCACTTTCTGCTCCATTTTCCTGCAATTCACACATCCGTAGCCGGTAAACATAACCAGCACATTCTTGTGTTCCCCCCTACCTTTTGCCATTGCCTCATCGTAGTCAAACACAGCATCTTTTTCCCATTCAGGAGCCTCTACAAAGTGTTGTGTGTTCATTGGAGGTAGCCATCCGCTTATTTCATTCAACGGTTCTCCCCATAACCCCGATGTCAAATACGCCACAAATATGAAACTTAGCGTGGCTATAAAGATTCTACCTTTTGTACGCTGTGGTTTTACATCGCCGTCAACAGGGAATTTTATGACACCAAGCATGTACAACGCAAGGACAAGGAATAGTAATATCCAGATTATCAAGAATATATCTCTTGAAAGTATGTTCCAATGATACGCTTGGTCAGCAACACTGAAGAACTTGAAGGCAAACGCAAGTTCAACTATAGCAAGCGTAACCTTTAAGGCAGCCATCCAACCGCCCGATTTTGGCAGTTTGTTAAGCCACTGCGGGAATATGGCAAACAGAGTGAACGGCAATGCAAAGGCAAGCGAGAACCCAAGCATTCCCACTATTGGTTTGAGCCACGAACCGTCTGCCGCACCTAATGCCACCGCACCGGCAATAGGAAGCGTGCATGAAAATGACACAAGCACAAGTGTTAGCGCCATAAAGAATGTGCCTATATACCCTGCCTTATCCTCATTTTTGGCTGACTTGTTCACCCAACTCTGAGGCAGTTGTATTTCAAAATACCCAAGCAACGATATGGCAAACACTATAAATATTACTGTAAACAGCATATTTGGAATCCAATGTGTGCTTATATCGTTGGCAAAGCCTTGTCCAAACAGTGCTGAAAGCACGATACCCACAACCACATATATAAGCACTATTGAAAAGCCGTAGAAAAATGCCTGCTTTCTACCGCCATGCTTCATAAAATATGAAACGGTCATTGGTATCATAGGAAATACGCAGGGGGTCAGAATGCCAAGCAAGCCGCCGAGGAAGGCAACTAAAAAGAACCAGCCAAGCCCGTTTTCACCCTCCGAGTTGACAGTTGACAGTTGACAGTTGACAGTGATTTTGGCTTCCACGGGTACACATTTGCCATCAATGCAGGCTTGTCCGTCAATGGCGGCACTTATTTGAAACGCACTGTCACAAAGTACCTTTATGGGCATTTTGTAGGTTACGGTACCACTGTGGTAGAGTTCCGTCTCCTTAAAGAACTCATCATAATGCTCTTCAGGGTCAGGAGCCTCTAAAAACTTATCATTCAACGGTTTATAGCATTCTGACGGTTGCAGGTTGATTACAAGAGGCAGAGCCGTACCTTTATGATTTTGAGAATAGAGGTGCCAACCATCTTCAATGTTTGCAGTCAGAACCAGCGTAGGAGTTTCATTCTCCACCACAAAAGAGGTACTCCAAGTTACAGGGTTCTGCATCTCAACGGCAACACCAATACCACTCAAATTCAATTGAGCAGACACAGCAAACGGCAGAAGCAGAGTAAACAGTATGAAATAAAGTCTTAATCTCATTTCTTGTTATATTTCATCTTACAAAGATACGGTTTTTATCTATCATTGGCAAACAATAGCCACCCCAAAAAGGAGTGGCTATTACTTTTAATCTATGCGTTACGCTTACTTCTGTTCTACACCCATCATATTGTAAATCTTTTCTTTAAAACTGATGAATATTTGTCCGTTGAGGAAGAACTTTATAATTTTGGCGTCTTGAACTACTTCAAACAATCCAACAGGTGCAGTATAGTTGAAGTATCCACCATACCATGCGGTCTTGTTATCTACAGGTACGCTACCAGTCCAGTTGTCTGGCAACACCAAAGTAGCGGGAGTGTTTTTTCCAACGTTCATAAAATGAGCTTAAAATTACAGAGATTGCTGAAATCTTTGAGTACTCATTAACATCAAACGACTAATTTCGGGGGATACCCTATAAGTAAAACAAGCGTTACGGCTTTTGCTGTAACGCTTGTTTTGGTATTAGGCTTCTTATGTCATTTTTTTGTGACTTTCACAGATTTTTGACGTAAATGGAGGGGCGTTGACGGATTCTGAGCGTTGACGGATTACTCGCCATAAAAACGCAACATATCAATTAATTATATAAAAACACAAATCTTTACACACGGGCAATTTTGTCTATTTGAAAAGACGGTTATTAAATAATTATGGTCATTAAATGTTTAACTATTGGTCAACTAATGGTCAGATATTGGTCTAATTTTTTATCCCGAAATATGGTCAAAGATTGAACCTTCTTTGACTTGGGGTAACTCCTTATAAATCAAAACACTAATTCATTATTTCAACCAATTACTAACGCAACACCTTGCGTAAGTGTTGACGAAAATAAGTTTTTTATGAAAAAAAATTATTTGCATATATCAAAAAAAATGTTGTACCTTTGCAGTCGCAATCCGTTCAGGGAAGTCAGGTGAGAGTCCTGCACAGACCCGCTGCTGTGATTCGCAATCAAGTTTTCTCTCTCATAGTCACTGAGTTACACACTCGGGAAGGCTGAAAACAAGAGCGATAAGTCAGAAGACCTACAGGTTGTAAGGCTACGGCCTTTGTCATTCACGCTCTCGCGGAATAGAGCAAAAGACAATGCAACGACTTATCTCCATATTGTTTTTGGCACTCTCTGTGTGCATCCCTTTGTTCGCTGCGAATGAAGCGGATTCGGTCGTATTGGGCGAAGTAACCATTGTGGCACGACCTGCCACACATGAGGTGATAACACCACAAACACTCTCTGGTAACGACCTGCAACGATTATCTGCTCATTCGGTAGCCGATGCCATGCGCTATTTTTCAGGTGTTCAAATCAAAGACTATGGTGGAGTAGGCGGTATAAAGACAGTCGATATCCGTTCGATGGGTAGCCACCATGTTGGAGTTTTCTACGATGGTATAGAGGTGGGGAATGCCCAAAATGGTACTGTTGATTTGGGTAAGTTCTCATTGGAGAATATCGAAAGTATATCACTCTATAACGGTCATAAAACTGAAGCCTTACAACCTGCTAAGGATTTTGGTTCAGCCGGAACCCTATATATTCGTACGCGAAGACCCGTGTTTCAACAAGGCAAGAACTACAATGTCACTGTTGGTATGAAAGCCGGAAGTTTTGGATTTGCCAACCCGTCCGTACTGTATGAGCAAAAACTGTCGGAGACGGTCTGCTTAAGTATGAATGCCGAATATACTTTTGCTACGGGTCGCTATCCTTTTACTATAAAGAAAAATCTTCCAGAAGGCAGTGTG
>JAKSNZ010000006.1 GCA_024405855.1 Paludibacteraceae bacterium | reverse complement strand
ACCAGCTATAACAAAGCACCTAAAGAATATCTATGATTCTGAGGAACTTGACGAGATTGGCACATGTTCCATTTTGGAACATATGGGTAATGGTGGAAAACAATCATACAGCACCAAGTTTTATAATTTAGATGCTATATTATCTGTTGGATATCGTGTTAATTGTAAAAATGCCACGCAATTCCGTCGTTGGGCAAACTGGGTACTGAAAGACTATTTAGTAAAAGGCTATGCCATAAACAACAGATTGGTGGCACAAAAATATGAGGAAGTAGCCTAACACCGTACCGAAGAAAAAGATACTATGGTAAAAGTAGTTGTGAATCTAATAAACAAAGATAACAAGTGACACATATTTGTGCAACAACCTGTTGCCCAAATTGTGTCGACAGTGTCGACACAATTGCAATGGTCTAATTTTATGGAAGTTAAGCTAATTTAATGACACATACAAATGTTACATATCGTCCGTTAGGGGAGTGTGTCAGATTAGTTGATGAACTTGATAAAGAAGTGGTATGTGCAAAATTTGCACATATGGGTATATATTAGCCAAATAAAATAATATAGATTATGAACTCAGAAAAAGGATTTGTGTACATACTTAATAAATAAAGATAAGAGTGAGTTGGTTAGTGCTACTACCTAACTGAGATTTGTAAGAAAATTGGAAAGCAATAACAAACAACAATAATTGTTATTTTTGTTAAAAGATGATGATACTGTAAATGATACTGTAAAAATTCTATTCCAATATTAACAAACACTGAGAATGCCGTTTGCGTGCAATTTCTGAAAGAGCCTTTATGAATGTACAACAAATAATTTATCAGTATATAATCAGAAAATTAAAAAAATTACCCCAAGCTGGGGTAATTTTATCCAATTAAGAGCAATTTGCCAAGTATCTTGATTCAATCAAGCGTTTGCATCAATTGCAGTTAAACAGAACAAGTACCGAGCAAGTGCCGAGTAAGTACCGAGCAAGTAAACTAATTAAAATATGAAATTCACTGAGGCAAAATTAGAGCAGGTTTTTGTGGAATTGCTTGAAAAGCAAGGCTATGATTATTAGACTCTGATTCCATATCAATAGAACAATTCAGATGATAATATCTGGATTGTTCTATTTTAATTTGGCAATATTTGCATTGCTTTTTGCCTACAATGATTATTCTTTATGAACTGATTTGCGTTTTTGCAGCTCTTCCTTATAACTTTTCCCTTTTACAGCAGATTTATAATTAGGATAATCTGCAGAAAATAAATATGCATCTATGAAATCTGTTGCAGAATTAAAATACTGACGATTTTTATTGAATTCCTTATTTGCTTTCGTGTCTAGTGTAATATAACTATGACATTCTACCTTATACAATTTTTGTATTTCAGGATATGTTGATTGGTGTGCTTTCTTCCAAAGAACATATTTGTCTGAAAATTGTAAACCTACTGTATTTTGTTTGACAGGGACATGAAATAGTTCACCAAATAGATTACCGACGTTTGACTCGTTAACAGAGTAGGCAGATTGCGATTTTAGTGAAAGGTTAACTATTTCGTTGGGGAGAGTTTCTGACAGATATTGCAGTAAATAACGGTATTCTGTAGTTTGTGTTATTGTTCCTATCTGTCCTTCTCTTAGGCTATAATTTAAATAATTTGCCAATTCAATATCATATTTAAGTTTGTCTAATATTTTTTGGGCTTTTTCTTTAACTAAATCGTAATTAGATTGATAATTGAATTTTGACTTAATGTTATAGGGCTTGTATTCATATATGATTTTTTGAAAAAATCCGTTGGCTTTTTGAGAAACATCATTTAAATTAAGTAAACGAACTACTTCAATATTACAAGAATCCAAATAAGACATAATCTGTTTTTGTGATTGATAAAAAGGTATTGTAGAGGCAGGTAATGAATATCCAGATAAATATGAGTTTTGGATACCTAAGCGGTCAAATTCAAAATATACTTCTTCTGCATTTTGTGCATCGACTGAAATTGTGATGTCTAGGTGATTGTGTGAATCATCATCTTTTAACCAAGTAATATATTTAGGGTAAATATACCCGTCTATTCGTTGTAACTCTATTCCATCTTTTGCAGAAAAGGCTGAATGCAAAATGTTGTTAACGTTTATAACTTCAGATGGTGGTAAGGCGAAATGTCCTTTAGCATAATGAATTTTGTTACCATTTTTATCTTTGTAATAGAATTCTATTGTGTATTCTTCAGTGTCGGCATCATAAGTACCTAATTTATAGTAGATTCCTTCAAAAACATGTTCGTTACTTAATAGAGAACTACAAATAGAGTCAAATGCAAATTTGGATTTTGTCATCAGGCGTGTTTGGTAGTCTGCTGATTTTTCTAATTGTCCTTTCTCCATCCATTTTGCTAACATTTGTTGAAGGCGTTTCTCAAGTTGAAATGTGCTTGCACGCATTTGTGCACGTACAGTTTGTATTCGTTGTTCTTTTTCTAAATCGGATTTAGGTGTGCTATTGTCCAATGCTTGACGTGCATTTCGGTAATTCTGACAGATATTTGAATATTTAGAAAGAACTATATCCTGATGTAATGTGGTAGCGTCACTGCCAATTATCCAGGGAGACATATTACATGTTTGGGCTAAAAAATCCTCTAATAATTCCAATTCACCAAGAGGGTCAGATTGTCCGATTTTATAATCGTCTTCATTTTTCTGACTCCACAAAGCCATAGTATATAAGAATGAAGCCTGCTCAGGTTCATTCATGATACTTATTATGTTTTCGAATGTTTTTCCTACCAATGTACGTCGTTTGTTTTGATAATCAGTTAATTCTGTTGTTTGAATTTGTTCTTGAGAATATACGTGAACTAAACAAACAATAGACAATAAGATTGTAGTTGATAATTTTATAATTTTTTCCATAATGCACAAGTGCTATATACCTACTCTTCCTCGGATTTTCGGTTATCTCCGTTATATAATAATCCGTTGTTTGACGAGGCACAAAAAAGTGGACTAAACTTTTTAATCCACTTCCTTAGGCATCGCCAAACGCCATTGTTATCGAATTATACAAAGTAAAGTCCACGCAAAACATGAACGTTAGACTTTATTTCTCGATAACTAAATTTTGGCGAATTCAAGGAAGTGAGAACTAAAGATAACGCTATATTATCTGTTGTGCAATTTTCTTGTTTTTTTATTTCATTGTTAATTAATTTTAGTATATTGCCACAAAGATACTAATAATTTTTGAACTTCAAAAAATATAGCCAATCATAAACCAAAAAACCTTCGGAATAAGTTTCCGAAGGTTTTTTACTATTAGGGTGAGATTCTTCGCTTACGCTCAGACTGTTTACAGACCGTTAGGTAATGACGGAAGAAGAATTACATCATTCCACCCATTCCGCCGCCCATTGGAGGCATTGGGGCAGGGTTTTCCTCTTTCTTGTCTGCTATGACGCACTCTGTGGTAAGCATCATACCTGCTATAGAAGCGGCGTTCTCAAGTGCTACACGAGTAACTTTTGCAGGGTCAATTACGCCATTCTCAAATAGATTCTCGTATGAGTCTGTACGGGCATTGTAACCAAAGTCACCCTTGCCTTCCATAACCTTTTGAACTATAACGGCTCCCTCTTTGCCTGCATTTGCAACAATCTGACGGAGTGGCTCTTCAATTGCACGCTTAACAATTTCAATACCTGTTGTCTCATCATCATTAGCACCCTTAAGACCTTCAAGAGCCTTGATGGCACGAATGTAAGCAACACCACCGCCAGGAACTATACCTTCCTCAACTGCTGCACGTGTTGCACTAAGAGCGTCATCTACACGGTCTTTCTTCTCTTTCATTTCAACTTCAGATGGTGCGCCAATGTAAAGCACTGCTACACCGCCTGCCAATTTGGCAAGACGCTCTTGAAGTTTCTCTTTGTCATATTGAGAGGTTGTTGTCTCAATTTGAGCCTTTATTTGACCAACTCTTTGCTTGATGGCATCTTTGTCACCAGCACCGTTTACAATAGTTGTGTTGTCTTTATTGATGGTGACAGTGTCAGCGGTGCCAAGCATATCAAGTGTAGCGGTCTCAAGTTTCAAACCTTGCTCTTCACTGATAACTGAACCGCCTGTAAGAATGGCAATATCCTGAAGCATCTCTTTGCGACGGTCTCCAAAGCCTGGAGCCTTAACTGCACAAACTTTAAGACCTGCTCTCAAACGGTTTACAACAAGTGATGTAAGAGCCTCACTGTCAACATCTTCTGCTATAATAAGCAGTGGGCGGCTACCTTGTACAACAGCCTCAAGTATTGGAAGAATATCCTTTAAAGAAGATATTTTCTTATCGTGGATAAGAATGTAAGGCTTCTCAAGAACTGCCTCCATTTTCTCTGTGTCTGTTACAAAGTATGGTGAAAGGTAACCACGGTCAAACTGCATACCTTCAACAACATCAACTGTTGTGTCAGTGCCTTTAGCCTCTTCAACTGTAATTACACCCTCTTTCTTAACTTTAGCCATTGCATCAGCAATAAGTTTACCTATTTCAGTATCGTTGTTGGCAGATACTGTGGCAACTTGCTCAATTTTATTGAAATCATCGCCAACTTCACGGCTTTGAGCCTTGATGCTCTCAACCACTTTTGCAACAGCCTTGTCAATACCACGCTTCAAATCCATTGGATTTGCACCTGCGGCAACATTCTTAAGACCTACAGAAATAATTGACTGTGCAAGAACAGTAGCGGTAGTGGTGCCGTCACCTGCATTGTCACCTGTCTTGGATGCAACCTCTTTTACCATTTGGGCACCCATGTTCTCAAATGCGTCATCAAGTTCTATCTCTTTTGCAACTGTTACACCGTCTTTAGTAATATGTGGTGCACCAAATTTCTTTGCTATGATAACGTTTCTGCCCTTAGGGCCAAGTGTCACCTTAACTGCATTTGCAAGTTCATCAACGCCCTTTTTAAGTTGGTCACGGGCATCAATATTAAATTTAATCTCTTTTGCCATAATTTTACCCTTTCAAAATTAGATTATTGCCAAAATGTCACTTTGGCGCATAATTAAATACTTTTCTCCTTCAAACTCTATTTCTGTGCCGGCATATTTGCCATAGAGTACTGAATCTCCTTCTTTAACTACCATTTCTTCATCTTTGGTTCCCTTGCCGGTTGCCATTACTGTACCTCTAAGAGGTTTCTCTTTTGCTGAATCAGGAAGTATGATACCTCCTGCTGATTTCTCTTCAGCTGCATTGGGCTTAATTAAAACCCTGTCTGCAAGTGGTTTAATGTTCATAATAGATATATATAAAATGTTAATAAATAATCGAATCACCGCATCACCGATTCACCGCATCACCATATGTGGCAAATTCCGTGCCAAAGACATATTGACATAAAAAAAAGAGCCGTTTTGACAAACAGACTCTTTTATTGTAAATAGTGGTAATTGCTATTCATTAAATGAATGCCGCAGATAGCACGCTCAGTACAACAAGTATACCTGCTAAAGCCCAAGTTGCCTTTTCAAGGAAGTCTGTTGTCTTTTTTACACCCATAACACTGTTTGATGATGCAAACTGCGATGCAAGACCGCCACCTTTAGAGTTTTGAACAACAACAATCAAAATAAGCAAAAACGCTATAAACACTGATAACACAACTAATAAAGTAAACATAATCCTAATTATTTTCTATTAATTTATTCAAGTTTTCAATTTGCTCTGCAAAGTAACTACTTTTTTCCGGATATTTCAAATTTAATTTCTCAAAAATTCTAATTGCCTTTGAATATTGTTTCTGTTTAATATAGACTTTTGCAAGGCTTTCAGTAAAAATGCTATCTGTAACATTCTCATTATCAGATATTTCTGTAATATTAAATTCATCAGAAACCTCTCCTACGGGAGATATGTGAGGATTTTTTGAAATGAAACTGTCAATAAGGTCTGAATGCCGAAGTTTTGGGGCATTGTCATTTTCAGTATCGTCAGGAATTTCAACGTTTTCATTTATTACTGATTGTTTGACAGATTTGCTCTCCATAACCTCTTCAAGTCTTCTTCTGTCAGGAACAAGCAGTGCAATGCGCTTTAGCTCAGACTGATACATTAAATCATCAGTAGCCTTAAGATTCTTTAGGTAGAGTAGGGCTGCACTTTGGAAATAGGGGTAAGTCTTTGATAATTCCTTGATTTCAGGCAGAGTATGCTTGTTAAGCAACTCCGGACTGTTCATATATTTTATTAATTCCTTGGCGGTCATAATTACCAGTTGGCTACTGTATCGTTGTATATGTTTTCACAAATTTCCTTTATAATCTCCTCAATAAGTTGGTCTTGAACATCGGTGAACAGAATATTACTGTCAAAATTTCTGTAAGCGGAATATGAACGTTCAAAATCCTCCTCGTGGTCAGTGTTGTTTACATACCTTACATTTATTCTTACTGTCAAACGGGTCTCCGATGCCATTGTATTGTCTGATGAAATAGCCATTGGAGTAAGGTCATAACCTGTAATTTCACCTTCAAGTTCCAAATCGCCGTTCTGACGCACCATGTTAAGCCTGGTCTGACGGGTGTAAGTATCTCTTATTTCTTCATTGAATTTTATGGCAAGAGGAGCATATACCATTGCGGCACGGTTAGGAAAATCCTGTATGGCAATGGAGTGAACCTTGTTGTAATCAATTACGGTACCGTTCATCTTATATGATATGGTGCAACCGCTCAAAAGCATTACAAACAAACTCAATATTAATATTACTGTTTTCTTCATATTTTTAATTGATTCCGTAGTCCTTAAGTTTCCTATACAGAGTTCTTTCTGAAATTCCAAGTTCTGTAGAAACAAGTTTTCTGTTGTTGTTATGTCTCTTTAGCGATTCCAAAATCATCTGTTTCTGCATATCTTCCATAGAAACAGGTTCCTTATCCTGTTCCTGACTGTCTGTGTCAATATTATCTTCAGTGTCAGCCGATGCAGGCTCTGTATATTCAGTAGCCTCCAAAGGCTCATAAACCTGTGCACTCTTCCATTTTGTCTGATGAGGAGCAAGTTTATTCTGCAATTCACTTACAGCCCTTTCAAGAGCGTCAATTTTTTCCTGATAAGTCTTGTTCTGCTCATCCAATTTATGGAGTAGGGCATAAAGCAATTCCCTTTCCTTAGAAAAATCCCCGTTATTGCCTTTTGCTATTATTGGAAGACGGCTTTCAGATTCATCGGGCAAATAATTTTCAAGAGTTTCAGCGGAAATGTCTCTGTCAATCTCTATAGCGGACATCTGTTCCACAACGTTCTTCAGCTGACGAATGTTACCCTGCCAATAGTAGTTCTCAAGTTTTGCCATTGCATCAGGTTGCAGACGAATTGCCGGTCTATGGTATTTGTCGGCAAAATCGTTGGCAAATCTGGTGAAAAGAATGTGAATATCCTTTTTTCTCTCTCTTAGAGGCGGTACATAAATAGGTATGGCATTCAATCTGTAATAAAGGTCTTGGCGGAATTTGCCTTCCCTTATAGCCTCCAAAAGGTTTACGTTTGTAGCCGCCACAACTCTTACATCAGTTTTCATAACCTCCGATGAACCAACTCTATAGTACTCTCCATATTGAAGTACACGTAAAAGCCTGGCTTGTGTCTGGAGAGGAAGCTCGCCAACTTCATCCAAGAAAATGGTGCCGCCGTTTGCAACTTCAAAGTATCCTTGCCTGTCATTCAAAGCACCTGTAAATGAGCCTTTTATATGCCCAAAAAGTTCAGAATCCATTGTTCCTTCAGGAATTGCCCCGCAGTTTACAATTACATACTTCTTATGCTTTCTTGGACTGAAGTCATGAATGAGTTTAGGAAAACTCTCCTTACCTACACCGCTCTCACCTGTAATAAGTACAGGCAAATCAGTGTCGGCAATTTGAATAGCCTTTCTGATTGATTGGTTTAACTCAGCATTGTTGCCGGTTATGTTATATCTGTTTTTTATTTCCTGAATATCAATATTAGCCATTGTGTCTCTGTTTTACGATATCTACTGCTGCGTACAATGCTTGTCTGAATGAATTCTCCGATGCCAAATTCTGACCTGCTATATCATACGCTGTGCCATGGTCAGGTGATGTGCGTACAACATCAAGTCCTGCTGTGAAATTAACGCCGTTGTCCATACTTAATAGTTTGAAAGGAATGAGCCCTTGGTCATGGTACATGGCAAGTACAGCGTCATATTTTGTGTATTCATCGCTGCCAAAGAATCCGTCTGCAGGAAGTGGTCCAACACAAATAATCTCATTCTCCATTGCCTCTGTTACAGCAGGTTTTATTATTTCAATATCCTCCTTGCCTAATACACCTTGGTCTCCGCTATGAGGATTCAATCCCAATACAGCGATGCGTGGACGGGAAATTCCAAAATCATTTTTCAATGTCTTGTTGAGTGTCTTTATTTTGTTTACAATCAACTCTTTTGTCAGTATTTGTGATATTTTTGCTACAGGTATATGTCCTGTAACAACTGCAACTCTAAGTCTGTTACTTATAAGTAACATCAGAGCATCTCCTTTTTTCCCAAAAATCTGTTCAAAATACTCTGTATGCCCAGGAAATGCAAACTTGTCAGACTGAATGTTTTTCTTGTTGATAGGTGCCGTTACTATGGCGTCAATCAAGCCTGCCTTAAGGTCTGCCGTTGCTTTCTCTAATGCCTGAAAAGCCGCCTCGCCTGCACCTTGAGTGCATTGCGACAGTTCAACCTTAACTTCATCGCTGTTGCAGTTTATTATGTTTGCACGCTTGTCAGAAGCATCGCCGGCTGAATTTATAAGGTTAAGATTAACGTTGATGTCCAAAGCCTTACGATGATATGCGGCAACTTTAGGCGAACCGTATATTATTGGTACGCAAAGTTCCAAGATTCTTAAGTCTGCAAGTGTTTTCAGAATAACTTCATACCCAATTCCGTTAATGTCGCCCTGTGTAATTCCTATTTTAATCTTGTTTTCCATTGTTTGTATCGGTGTTATTAAATTTTATAGTGTAAAGTGTTGATTCAAGTTGTCGTAGTACATTTCTTTTATATTGATTAGGGGCATAAATGAAAGCCTCTGCCGTAACCACACGGTTGTTCTCCTTATCCAGACAGGTGATGCTTACAAACGGACCTCCCATAATGTCTCCAATAACAGTCCAAAGTCCTCTGACTTCTGCGGCATACTCTCCGTTTTCAAGCATTGTGTTTTTGAAAACAGGTGGCTCAAAATTGTATTCAGTACCCATGTATGAAGCCTCTGATGGTCCCGGAATATTAAGCATCATAACGGAATCTCTTTTGTGAAGTATCATTTCACGGGTGAAAGTCTGTGTGGCGTTATAAGGATAAGTGTAAATAACTATGTTTTGGCGTATGTCATTGCTTGAGTTTGATGTCCAAAGGAAGTTCTCTTCGCTCTTGAATCTGTTGAATCCTTTTGGGATAACCATTGTAAATCCAAATTTCTTTTGAACACTATCCATTGCCGCTGTCTCTCTGTAATGACGCTGATAGGCAATGGCACGTTTCCTTTCCGCTTTTATGAAGTAGTCAAGAATGTCATTGGCGTATTTGCCTATGGCATTTGCAACGCTCTGTTTGTCAGGCCCGTTTATTTTCATAATGCTTTGAGGGTGTGCCCATTTGTCATTTTCATCTGAGAGTTTTACGTGACTGTAGGCGTCTCCTACATTAACAATTATTATGTTACGGGCAGGTTTCAGCAAATCAGTAAATCCTTTGTGTGATGTCTTTGAAATGTTGAAATACGGCTCTGATTGTGGCATGCAGGGCATATCCTGATTAAGAATTGCAAACAAAGAATCTCCCACCGCACTTTTTGCAATGGAGTCATCAATTACAACTAACACCTCATTTGCCGTACCTGATACGTTAGGCTTTGTGTTTATTTTTCCGCAAGATGCTAATCCCAGCAATGCAAAAAAAGTTAAGTATATTTGATATTTTTTCATATTTAATATTGTTTAGAATGAAAGTTATTGACAAGAGTTTGTATATACCCATTCCAGTGGCTCATACCTTCTGTGAAGGTATTCGTCCCTCCCATAACGGTTCTGTGAACCTATGGGTCCCTCCCACTATACGACTGCGTGGGTGCAGACGCACTGTTATGGGTATATACAAACTCATTATTGTCATATAACTTTCAATTTGAGTAAAATCAAAGCAAGGCTTTGATTTTACTCAGCATTCCGCATGCCGCCTCAATATCTTGTCCACGAGAGCGGCGAATAGTTGTTGTAATATTATATTTTTCTAATCTTCGCATAAATTCAGTCATTGTTTCCGCTTTTGACGGCAATACCTTTACGTCAGGTATTGAATGATAGGGTATAAGGTTTACTCTGCACGGTATACCCTTAATCATTTTTGCAAGATGGTCAGCATCGGAGATGGAATCATTGACTCCGTCAAACATTGTGTACTCAAAAGAGATACGCCTCTGACCGCTCCAGTCATATTGCTTTACAAGTGAAAGAACATCACTTAGCGGATAAGCCTTTTCAGCGGGCATATATGCCGCCCTCACTTCAGAATAAGGGAAGTGCAGGCTTATAGCCAAGTTACATTTACTCTCCTGCAAAAATCGTTCCAAACCAGGCAAAATGCCTACGGTTGAAAGTGTTATCCTTTTTGGACTCCAAGCCAAGCCGTAATTTGCCGTTATTATTTCAATTGACCTAAGAACCTCATCGGTGTTGTTAAGAGGCTCTCCCATACCCATATAAACTATATTTGTAAGAGTGTCAAACTTTTCTGTTTCAAATATCTGGTTCAGTATCTGCCCCGATGTCAGATTTCCCTTAAACCCTTGTTTTCCTGTGGCACAGAACTCACAATTCATCTGACAGCCAATCTGAGATGATATGCAAAGTGTTGCACGGTCTTCTTCAGGAATATATACACTCTCAACAAATTTGTTATCCTCAATTTCAAACAGATACTTTACTGTGCCGTCTTTACTTCTGCTTGCCTTTACAGGCTTTTTTCTGCCCGTAACATACTCTTTTGACAGTGCCTCTCGCCCTTTTAGAGATATGTTTGTCATCTCATCAATTGAGGTGGCACGCTTTTGATACAGCCAACCTGCAATTTGAGTGGCAGTAAACTTAGGCAATCCCAAACCTGTAACCACCTCTTGTAACTGAGGTAAGGTGAGCCCAAGCAAACTCTTCTTTTCAGAACACCTTTCAGGCATTAAAGCACTTTTTTAATAATCTTCTGCACCAACACTCTTTAGGTGCTGAAATTCTTGCAATGTATTTACCCAGAATATCAAACTCAATGTTTACAACAGTACCTTCCTTTATGTTATGGAAGTTTGTATTGGTGTAGGTGTAAGGTATAATTGAAACCATAAAAGTATCATCAGTAGGGTTGCACACGGTAAGGCTGGTACCGTTAACGGTAACAGAGCCTTTATCTACTGTAATGTAACCACGCTGTTTCATTGCCTTGTCAGCCTTATACTTGAATGTAAAATACCAACTGCCTTGATTTTCAGTAACATTTGTACAAATTGCAGTTTCATCAACATGACCTTGCACTATATGTCCGTCAAGTCTGCCGTTCATTACCATACTGCGTTCAACATTCACCTCTGTACCAACTTCCCAAGTGCCTAAATTTGAACGGTCAAGAGTCTCTTTCATGGCTGTAACGGTGTAGTTTTCACCTTCAATCTTGACTACTGTAAGGCAAACTCCGTCATGAGCCACACTTTGGTCTATCTTTAACTCACTTGTAAACGGGCAGGTAAGTGTAAAATGTACATTGCCACTCTCTTTCTCTATTTTCACCACTTTTGCTGTGGTCTCAACAATTCCGCAAAACATAATAATTGAAAGTTAATTTGGTATACTGTCCATTTCTATGGAAATTTGAAAATCTTTATGAAATGATGCCAATGAAGCATCGATGTATGGTTTTAAGTCATTGTAATAATTATTCCTGAAATAGTAGTCAACGCTGAACTGAGCCTTCCCATCTTCATAGAAATAGTATTTTTGCAGACGGCGGTCAGTTGATGCGTTAATCATAGTCAATTCCACAATTTTGTCAAAATCACCATGCTTGAACACATCTTTTTCAATGCTTTCCCATTGGTTGTTGGCATTGTAAGCCCCTTTATACAGGTCCAAGCGGTCTTCTGTACGCTCGTATGGAAGTGAGCGCATGTCATACAGACAGATGTTTGCATTGCCAAGCAAGGTGTCCACATAAACTGAAATCCTTTTCTCTGCAAATGGGTCCGCCTCCTGTTCAAGTTTTGCTATAGAATCAGTAAATGACTGACTGACAACCTTATATCCTGCCGGTACCTGATAAGCAATATGCAGTTCATCATTGAACACAATATCACTGAGTAGGGAAGTGTCATACTTCAATTCCCTCTCCTTAATACACGATGCCAGCATCGCTGCCATCAAAACCAGTATAATACCACTTTTTAGTTTCATAACTAAGAATGCACATTATCTTGCAAAGATAACAAATTTTTTTGATTTTTTCATCCAAAAATGATTATTCAGAGAAATAGACTCTCTTGACACGCTTTGAAATGCTGGTCAGAATCTCGTATGGAATGGTGCCTGTTTTGGCGGCAAGTTCTGATATGGTAAGGTCAGAGTTGAATACAGTAACCTCATCACCCTCTTTAACACCGTCAATGTCAGTTATGTCTATCATACAGACATCCATACATATATTTCCAATGAACGGAGCACGCTTGCCGTTAACAAGAACGCACCCGTTTCCACGTCCAAAGGCACGGTTAAGGCCGTCAGCGTAACCGATAGGAATGGCGGCAATCTTAGAAGTGCGGTTAAGCACGCCACGGCGGTTATAGCCTACGGTTTCATTAGCAGGAATCTCCTTTATTTGAAGAATAATGGTTTTTAGAGTGGCAACATTCTGTATGTCAGACTTTTCATTAAGCCCTACACCATATAGCCCCACACCTAACCTTACCATTTCAAATTGATATTTGTCACTGATTCTTTGAACGCCTGATGTATTAAGTATATGCCTTATTATGTTAGGGTTAAGATTTTGCTTAAGATAATCAGTTGAGCGTGTGAATTTTTCTATTTGAGAGGCTGTAAATTCATCTTCATTAGGGTCTTCCGCCGCCGCCAAATGTGAGAACGCCGATACCGCCTTAACTCCGTTCATACCCTTAAGTTTTTCAACAAGCAAAGGCATGTCAGTTTCAAGAAATCCCAAACGGTGCATTCCTGTATCAATTTTAATGTGGATAGGGTGTGACTTAATACCTGCCGATGCCGTAAATGCGGCAAATTTCTCCAGCATTCTGAAACTGTATATTTCAGGCTCAAGATTGTATTTTATAAGCAAGTCAAAAGTACCTGGCTCAGGGTCCATTACAATTATGTTTGTGCTGATGCCGGCATTTCTTAACTCCACGCCCTCATCTGCCACGGCAACGCCAAAATAGTCACAATGGTGATGGCTCAGAGTTTGAGCAACTTGCAGGGCTCCGCATCCGTATGCGTCAGCCTTAATCATTGCCATTGCCTTGGTGTCTCTGTTTATGTATGAACGCAACTTCTTGAAATTGTGAACTAAAGCGGTAAGGTTAACCTCCATTACAGTTTGGTGCCGCTTTTGCTCAAGGTGTTTGGAAATCTGTTCAAAATGGAATTTTCTTGCTCCCTTAATAAGAATTATTTCATTTGCAAAGTTCAAGCCGGCATTAAGGAAAGTATCGGTGGAATCAAAGAAAACAGCATCTTTTGGAAACAAATTCTTGTGAAGCGAAATCTCTTTTCCTATAGCAATGACCCTGTTGATACGTTTTTGCCTTATCAGCGATGCCACATGACTATACAAGGTGTCACCGTCCATTCCGCTTTCGGCAACGTCAGAAATTATTACGCTCTTTTTCTCAAATTTAAGTTTTGAGAATGCCTCCATAAAGTTAAGTGCCTCACTTAGAGAACTTAAGTCATTACTGTATGCGTCATCAATAAGTTGGCAACCGTTTATGCCCGTCTTTACCTCAAGCCTCATTTCAATAGGCTCAAGATTTTCAAGATTGACTTTTTTGCCTAAATAAATACCGCAGACAAGGCATTGAATGGCGTTTTGAAGAGAAATGTCATCAGTAAAATCAATATTGCATTTGCCGGCGGCACCCTTACAAATATATGAAATATGGGATATGCCTTCATTTTTCTCCACTTTAGTAATATTTACGGTGGCAGTAGGGTCATTGAATCCCCATGAAATAAGATTGATGCTTGGATTGATTTTTTTTACGGCACTTACTACCTTGCTGTCATTCTTGAAGATAAGAACTTCCGATTCCTTGAAAAGCAGAAGTTTTTCATTAAGTTTTTCCTCATCCGATGCAAAGCCTTCACTATGTGCGGCGCCAATGTTTGTAAGTATGCCAATTGTAGGCTTGATTACGGTTTGCAGGTTTGCCATCTCTCCTTTTTCAGAGATTCCTGCCTCAAATATTCCAAGAGTGGTGTAATCCTCAAGTTCCCATACAGACAGAGGTACTCCTATTTGAGAATTGTAACTTTTTGGAGAACGTGTTATTCTGAATGTATTGCCAAGTGCTGCATAAAGCCATTCCTTTACAATGGTCTTGCCGTTGCTTCCTGTGATTCCAATAACGGGTATGTTGAATTTTGCCCGATGGAATGCGGCAATTTGTTGCAATGCCTTGACTGAATCATCAACAATGAAGAAGTTTGCATTTTCAAGATTCTTGAACTCATCTTCAAGTGTGCTTACAACAAAATTCCTTACTCCTGCGTTGTATGCGTTATTTACAAACTTATGTCCGTTAGCCGTTGATGTGGTTATTGCAAAAAACAGAGTTTCAGCAGGGTATAGCAGAGTTCTGGTATCGGTGCTGAGATAAGATATGGTTGCGTCTTGTGCTGTGATTATAGAGTTGCAACTCAGAATTTCCTTAATATTATTTGGAGTGTATATCATAATAGTGGATAGTGGACAGTGGATAGTGGACAGTTAATGGTTATGCGGTAATCTAATTTCTCATTTCTCATTTTTCACCTCTCCTTTCTCCCTAAGCTTTTCTGACATAAGTTCTTCAAACGGCAGTCCTGTGAGTTTTGTCATTTGTTTGAACAAATACCATAGGGCTATAACCATAACAATGGTTGAAGGTAATGCTATTACGGGGTAACTTAGAGCGGTGAGTTTGCCAAGTTCCTGATTGAAAGCCTCTGTGCCAGCAGGGCTGTGTACAATAATTTTTGTCAGTGTAAAATTAAGTATGGCAGATAGCAGGAATGACGCACCCACCATATATGTTGAGTTGCGTAACACCTTCTCAAATTTGTCAGTGCATTCCTTCTCCTTTAGTATTCCGTCTATTCTGTCAACATCCATTAACTCCTTGTTATAGAACAGTTTTTTAATAAGAGGATAAGGCGTTTTTAGCGATATTACAATAGCCGCACCTATGAGCAGTGGCACTGCCGCCTCCTTATAGGCAAGCCATTCTGTAGGCAGTTCCAATACTCCTATTATACCTGTACAGAAAATACTGACCAAACCTACAATGGCTATGAATCCCACTTTCTTTTGAACAATGAGTTCATAGAGACTCTGCCCTATAGGGAAAGCCAATGCTATAAGAAACCCTGGCAACACTCCAAGATGTGCCGCATCAGAGAATTTTGAAAGTATTATTGCAGGGATTACAATACTTACAAGAATGCTTATTATGGGGTTGGACTTATTCATAATTACGTGTTTTGTGGTTCTCAAGTTTCCTTACATCTTCAAATTCTTTGCATTTAAGTTTGGTCTCTTCTGTAAAATATGTGTCAGCAAATTTCTCCCAAATGTAGTTTATGGCAACATCGGACGGGTGAATCATATCTGCGGCATAAAAACGGTAATCACGGAGTTCATCATCCATAATCTCATAACTTGGGAAATATGAGCAGTTTGCATTCTGTGAACATATTCTGTCAATAGCAATCAGTAGAGCCGCTTTACTCAGTTTGCTCTGGTGATAACCGTCCTTACGATACCTGATTGGACTAACCGTAAATATGAATTGTTTATTTGGAAATTGTTTTGTAAATTCAGTGTAATTATCAGTAATCCAATCAATTGACAAGTTTTCTCTGATAAATTCCTTTTGGTCTGTATGATGGCAGTTTGCAACCACCATTCCGTTACTCTTTAATTTGTATATGCCTGTGGTTCCAAAAGTGATGATAATGTAATCAGCCTCATTAAAAAATCTGTTTCCTGTGCAGACCGCCTCATTCATTTTTTTTACCGCTTCAGCCTTATCCGTATCGGAGTATTTGCTGTGAAAGTCATAATGGCTGAACAGGTTTCTGTCAGAAATAAGGTCAGATTCACTGACCAAAGAGCAATCTTTAAGAATATTAAGGCATTTAAGCACCGATGCAGGGTTGTATATCGCTCCAAACGGATGACAAACATCAAAACCATAATAAACAGCCTTGTCAGAAATGTTTTGAGCAAAGCATGAACCAAGGAACAAACATTTGTCAGAATGTTTTATTCTCAGTCTTGATTCTGTTTTTACTATTGTGCTTAGAAGCATTTATTTTTGATTGGTTGATAAATATCGTACAAAGTTACAATTATTTATTGTCTTATTTTAGTATATTTGCAAAATTATTAAAAAATGGTGGTGTACTGTGATTGAAAGTAAATACTCTATACTGTCAACTATTGAATATCCGTCTGATTTGAGAAAGTTGGATAAGGGTAAGTTATTGCAGTTATGTGATGAACTGCGTGGATTCATTATTGATGAACTTTCAACAAATCCGGGACACCTTGCTTCAAGCCTTGGTGTAGTGGAACTTACGGTTGCTCTCCACTATGTTTTTGATACACCTAATGATAAGATTGTATGGGATGTAGGACATCAGGCATACGCACATAAGATACTTACAGGCAGGAAAAATGTTTTTTGTACAAATCGTAAGTTCCATGGTATCAGCGGATTCCCTAATCCTAAAGAGAGTGAGTATGACGCATTTGTGTCAGGACATGCTTCAAATTCAATATCGGCGGCATTAGGAATATCTGTGGCTCATCAGATGGAGCATAATGACGGTAAAGTAATAGCGGTGATAGGAGACGGGGCTTTAACGGGCGGGCTTGCATTTGAAGGTCTTAATAATGTTTGCGTAAATCCTAACAATCTGCTCATTATACTCAATGATAACAACATGTCCATTGATATGCCTGTTGGCGGAATGAGCAGATACCTTACAGACATCACCACCTCAAAATTCTACAATAATATTAGATTTAAGGGCTATCATTTGCTTAAGCAGATAGGCTTGATGAATGACAATAAGAGGAATAAATTAGTGCGAATGGGCAATTCTATTAAAAATGTAGCATCGGGTTCGCATAATATTTTTGAGGGTTTGAATATAAGATACTTTGGACAAGTGAACGGGCATGATGTAAACCAGCTTGTTAAGGTGTTGAATGACATAAAGGATTTTGAAGGTCCAAAAGTGCTTCATATAAAGACAGTTAAAGGCAAAGGTTACGGACCTGCCGAGCACGATGCTACCGTATGGCACGCACCAGGCTTGTTTGTAAGAGAAACAGGCGAGCGAATTAAGTCTGACAAATCAGGTATTGCAAGGTATCAGGATGTTTTTGGAAACACTCTTGTTGAGTTGGCAGAGAAAAATGAAAGGATTATTGGTATAACACCAGCAATGCCTACAGGTTGCTCAATGAATATTATGATGGAAAAAATGCCTGACAGGGTATTTGATGTGGGTATTGCTGAAGGTCATGCCGTTACATTCTCTGCAGGTCTTGCAAAAGAGGGCATGATGCCTTTCTGCAATATTTATTCATCATTTATGCAGAGGGCGTATGACAATATAATACATGATGTAGCCTTGCAAAATCTTAATATGGTATTGTGCCTTGACCGTGCCGGATTGGTAGGACAGGACGGACCTACGCACCACGGTGCCTTTGATATTGCTTATTTAAGACCTGTTCCTAATCTAATAATAGCCTCCCCAATAAATGAAATTGAACTGAGAAATCTTTTATATACCGCACAACTTCCAAATAAAGGTGCGTTTGTAATAAGGTATCCAAGAGGCAAGGGAGAGGGTGTTGATTGGAAAAACGCTCCTTTTGAGGAGATTGAGACAGGCAAAGCAGTTTGTTTGAAAGAGGGTAGTCAGGTTGCTGTGCTGACATTTGGTCCGTTAGGAAATGCGGCTAAAAATGCAATAGATTCGCTTCCTGAAAAAGATAGGGAAAAGGTAGGTCTTTATAATATGCGTTTTGTTAAACCTCTTGATACTGAGTTGCTTAATAAAATTGAACACCAATATAAGAGTGTTATTACAATTGAAGATGGTGTCAGAAACGGAGGTTTTGGCAGTGCCGTACTTGAATATTTTGCAGACGGCGGCTTTAACATTCCTGTCAAGAGGCTTGGATTGCCTGACAATTTTGTTGAACATGGAACACCTGCGGAGTTATATAATCTTGTCGGATTAGATAAAGAGGCTATCGCTACAGAAATATGTCAAAGTTTAAAATAGATAAGACACATTATAAATTCAATCCTCATACTTTGAAGTATGAGAAGGTTGTTCGTGACTGGAAATTCTATATAGGACGTATTTCAGGAGTTCTTGCCATTGGTGCCCTTATAGGCTTTGGATTTTTCTTTATCTATGCCTCATTATTGCAGTCTCCGTCAGAAAGGAGGCTTATGGAAGAGAATAACAGTATCCGAGCCCAATATAAGGTGCTGTCAAAACAGTTGGATGAGGCAATAGAGGTTATGAATGTAATAGAGGAGAGAGATGAAAATTTCTACAGAGTTATTCTTGAGGCTGATTCCATTCCAATGTCAAGGCGTACAGGTAATTATGATTTTACCGCGCGATACAGACAATGGGATGACCTAAGTGCTTCATCCATAGTTAAGGAGACCACTAAAAAGATGGATATACTCAATAGAATGATATATACTCAAAGTCAGTCATTTGATGAACTTGTAACCCTTGCACGTCAGAATGAGGACAGGCTTGACCATCTGCCCGCCATTATGCCTGTGATGAACAAGGATTTGAAGAGGACGGCATCGGGGTATGGAAGACGAATAGACCCAATATACAGGACATTGAGATTTCATAACGGAATGGACTTTTCAGCACCAATTGGAACTGAAATATTTGCAACAGGTGCAGGTGTAGTTACATTTGTGGGGTGGAAACAAGGATATGGCAATTGTATAATAATAAATCATGGATATGGTTATGCAACGCTGTACGGTCATATAAGCAAATTTAAGAAAGGTTTGAGAAAAGGTACAAGAGTGAGCAGGGGCGATGTCATAGCGTTTGTCGGGAACACAGGTAAATCAACAGGTCCGCACCTTCATTATGAGGTACATGTTGACGGAAAACCGCAGAATCCGCAGAACTATTACTATTTGGATTTGTCGCCGGAGCAGTATGATGAAATGATAAGAATTGCCGCCAACAGCGGAAAAATGTTTGACTGATGATAGAGGGTAAACTATACTATAAGATAGGGGAAGTGGCTGAGATGCTTAATGTAAACACCTCAATGCTAAGGTTTTGGGAAAGCGAATTTCCCAATCTCAAACCAAAGTCCGACAGTGCAGGCAAGCGTATATATACCGCTGATGACATTCAGAAAATACGCCTTGTCCAATATCTGCTAAAAGATAAGAAAATGACAATAGAGGGGGCAAAACTCTATTTGAAAGATAAAAAACACACCTTTCAAGAGCATACCACAGGTGTAGTGGTGGTTGATGAACTGCTGAAAATAAAGGAACGCCTTGCAGAAATAAGAAAGGAGTTGAACCTGTTTGCCGATGAATGAAATAACACTTGATATTGTAAGGAAGATTTATCGTCCTCGTCCGTCCGATGCTCACAAAGGCACATTTGGGCGTGCCTTACTATATGCTGGCAGCAAAGGAATGATGGGTGCCGCCGTTTTAAGTACAACTGCATGCTTAAGAAGCGGAGTGGGGTTATGTTATTTGCTTGGACCTGAATGCGGTGTTGATATTGCTCAAATTGCAGTACCTGAAGTCATTTATAAGACAGAAGTTCCTGACCCTAACCTTTACAGTGCTGTAGGATGCGGACCGGGATTAGGAAAGAGTGATGAAACCGTGCATTATCTTAGATTTATGCTTAAGCATACACTTGTTCCTATGTTGCTTGACGCCGATGCGCTTAATATAATTTCAGAGCAGAAATGGCAAGACCTGATACCTGAAGGTGCAATACTTACACCACACCCAATGGAGTTTACACGCCTTACAGGTATGACGGGAAGCAGAACTGAAATGATTGCTGAGGCTTGCAGTTTTGCTGTCAAGCATAAAGTCATTATAGTGTTGAAAGGAGCAGGAACGGCAGTAATAGACACAGACGGTACCGTTTTCATAAACACAACCGGCAATAGCGGAATGGCAACTGCCGGCAGTGGAGATGTGCTTACAGGTATAATTACAGGACTTCTTGCCCAAGGTTACAAACCATACGATGCGGCACGCCTTGGCGTATTTCTACATGGGCTTGCAGGAGATTTTGCTGCAAAAGAGTTGAGTGAAGAATCAATGATAGCTTCTGATATAATTAAATCTTTACCCAATGGGTACAAAGCTATAAATAACTTTTAACTTTTAACTCTTTTACATTCCCACCACAGCCTTAACCACTGTCTCAACCGCCTCATCAAGACCATTTGCGTATTTGCCGCCAGCCATAGCAAAATGAGGCTGACCGCCACCGCCGCCTTGAATGTATTTTGCAGCCTCTCTTACCAAATTGCCTGCGTTAAAGCCTGCTTCAACAAGCGGTTTAGAAAGAAATACTATAAGTGTAGGCTTCTCTTTGAATTTTGTACCTATTGATACAAGCATCTTTTCATTTGAGATTTTGTCTCTCAATTTTGAAATTGCACCCCTGTATATTTCAGGATTGTCTTCTGTAACAAATGAAAGAACCTTTATGCCATGCATCTCTTCTGACATGGACAGCATACTTTCACAAATCTGGTCAATACGCTTGCTCTTGAACTCCTCCAACTGCCTATGCAGTTCAGCATTGTCATCAAGAATCTTTTTGGCGGCAATTTTAATGTCAGGAGCATTGTTCATCATAGCAGAAAGCATTTCAATGACATTCTGCATATCATTTACCATAAGTTCCGTCTGATAGCCTGTAGAAGCCTCAATTCTGCGTATACCTGCGGCAATTGATGTTTCTGTGGTTATTTTGAACAATCCTATTTTTCCAGTGCTTTTTACATGCGTACCTCCGCAAAGTTCAATAGATGAACCATATTTTATAACTCTGACCTTGTCGCCGTATTTTTCTCCAAAAAGAGCCATTGCACCAAGACTTTTTGCCTCTGCAACAGGTATGTCACGATGCTCATCAAGAGGAATGTCCTCCCTAATCTTCTTGTTTACTGCAAATTCAACCGCCTTAATCTGTTCAGGAGTAAGTTTCTCAAAGTGAGAGAAGTCAAATCTTAAAGACTTTGATGTTACTAATGAGCCTCTTTGTTCTACATGTGTGCCAAGTATTGAACGCAGAGCCTCCTGCAGTAAGTGTGTTGCACTATGGTTTGCCTCAATTGCCTCTCGGCGTTCCTTGTCCACTTTTGCTACAAACGCCGATGCCGGATTCTCAGGCATCTTTTGAACTATGTGAACAGGCAGGTTGTTCTCTTTTTTTGTGTCAATAACCTCAATCCTCTCATTTGCACTCTCCAAAAAGCCTGTATCACCAATCTGACCACCCATTTCAGCGTAGAATGGGGTGACAGAGAGAACTACCTGATAATAATCCTTGCCCTTTTGAGACACCTTTCTGTATCGTAGGATTTTTGTTTCCGCCTCTATTTGGTCATAGCCCACAAATTTGGTTTCACCCTCTTCAAGTGTAGTCCAGTCTCCAAGGTCTGTAGCGGCTGCATTACGGGCACGGTCTTTCTGCTTCTGCATCTCTGTATTGAAATCGTCAATGCTTACTGAAAGTCCGTTCTCCTTTAGAATCAACTGTGTAAGGTCAATAGGGAACCCGAATGTGTCATAAAGTGTAAAGGCGTCAACTCCTGTTATTTGGGTGTTGCCGTTCTTTTTTGCCTCTGACATTATCTTGTCAAGCAAACGAATACCTGTATCAAGTGTACGTAAAAATGCGTTCTCCTCATCTGTAATGACCTTTACAATCAAATCCTTTTGTGCCGCCAATTCAGGGTAGGCATCTCCCATATTGTCAATCAGGGCAGGAATCAGTTTGTACATAAAGGCGTCTTTCTGACCTAAGAATGTGTAGCCGTAGCGGACTGCACGCCTTAATATTCTGCGTATTACATAGCCTGCCTTTGCATTTGAAGGCAACTGACCGTCAGTAATTGCAAATGCAATGGTACGTATATGGTCTGCAATCACACGCATTGCCACATCTGTCTTTTCATCTTTACCATACTGACAATTGCAAATTTCACCTACAGCCTTTAACAGTGGTTGGAAAACGTCAGTATCGTAGTTTGATTTTTTGCCTTGAACTGCAACGCAAAGACGCTCAAAACCCATACCAGTGTCAATAACCTTCTTTGGAAGCGGCTCCAAATGACCGTCAGCCATACGGTTATACTGCATGAACACATTGTTCCATATTTCTATAACTTGAGGGTTGTCTTTGTTTACAAGGTCTCTACCGCTGACTTTTGCCCTCTCTTCATCACTTCTAAGGTCAATGTGAATTTCAGAACAAGGACCGCAAGGACCTGTATCGCCCATTTCCCAAAAGTTATCATGCTTGTTTCCGTTAATTATGCGCTCTTTTGGCATGTATTGCTCCCAAATTTCAGCAGCCTCATCATCACGCTTAAGACCTTCCGCTCTTGCACCCTCAAAAACGGTGGCATACAGGCGGTCTTTGTCAAGTTTAAGCACTTCTGTAAGATATTCCCAAGCCCAACCGATAGCCTCTTCCTTAAAATAGTCTCCAAAACTCCAGTTTCCAAGCATCTCAAACATGGTGTGATGGTAGGTGTCGTGTCCAACCTCCTCCAAATCATTATGTTTTCCGCTTACACGCAAACATTTTTGTGAATCGGCAACTCGTGGATATTTTATAGGGTCATTACCTAAAATAATGTTCTTAAACTGGTTCATACCTGCGTTTGTGAACATTAGGGTAGGGTCATCCTTAACTACCATTGGAGCAGAAGGAACAATTTTATGTCCCTTTGATGCAAAAAAGTCCAAAAAGGACTTACGAATCTCTTTTGAAGTCATCATATCGATATTAAATGAGGTGCAAAGTTAATTTTTTTTCAATTGTTTTCAAAATTATTCTTTATATACCTTCATCATACAGTTTTTACAATCAAACTCAAGTCTTAGATAGTAGTTTTTGTAAATCAGGTGTAACGGTTCCTGTAATTCCTTGACTTGACCGTCCTTATGTAGTTTGCACGCTCCCATTGTGTAGCGGATGCAGTGTTTGCAATACATGATTGGCACCGGTTGCAATGGCTTGTTAAGTTCAAAAGCGTCTTCAGTAACCTTTACGCCATGCTCTTCATAATATTTTCGTGCAAGACTGTTTGCTATGTTCTCAGTGTAATTGGCGGTTTCTGAAGGATATTTGGCGTTAGTATGCCTTACGGAGAAAATTTCTCTGTTCTCTAAGGCTTTCTTTTGTCTGATGGCTGTCAACTTTTCCGTTGCATTGCGTTTTACGCTTGATATCACACTCATAGGGAAGAACCGCTCAGTGTTCACCTTTATTGAAACCGCACTGTACGGGGTGTCTCCCAATTTTGAAAGTGCTGACTTTATGTTGTCACTCTGATTTTTTTCTGCCTTTACAGTTTCTGTGTCTATGGTTTCACTAACTGAGTTTGTTCCGTCAGAAATTGTTAGTGTTGAATTTTCAAAAACCATAGAAATGTCAATCTTTCTTTTTGCAGTAGGTTTGCCCAAAACTGAGTTGAACTGAATGTCAAAGTTTCTGCGTATCTTGTATCCTGCTTGTAACGGGATTTCCTCAAAAGTTTCACATTCTGTTTCTTGAAGTTTTCCGTTTTGGAAAACTTTTTTTACAGCGGTGTTGATTCTAGAACCGTAGAATTGGTTTTTAGAGTCAAAAAAACAAAGTCCGTCACCGTTGTGCAACTCTTTTTCTGTGTCAACAGTAAATTTTTTACCATTGACTGATTTTACTATACCTATATATTCACCTTGAGATTTTGGCGTGTAGATGGAACTTATTTGTGAGTTTCTTCCATTATAAAAATAGGTGGTGCCTCCACGGAAAAATGTTTTTTCAATATCAGGAGTAAAACTTATTTTGCTTTCCCCGTCTGATGTGCGTTTCCAATCCTGATGTTTTGCTATCACTTCATTTAACCTTTTATTATAATAAGAGGTGATGTTTTTTACATAGTCTGCATCTTTTAATCTTCCCTCAATCTTAAAAGATGTGATACCTGCCTGTATCATGTCTTCCAAATCAGAACTATGTTCCATATCTTTTAATGAGAGCCAATGATATGTTCCAAGATTATGACCATGAGCGTCTTGCAGTTGAAACGGAAGACGGCAAATCTGCGCACACTCTCCACGGTTTGCACTTCGTGAGCATAGAGTCTCACTTGCGTAGCATCTGCCGCTGTAACTTACGCATAACGCTCCATGCACAAATGCCTCAAGCCTTACGCCTGTGGCGTTATGAATGTCAATTATATCTTGTCTTGTACATTCTCTTGCAAGTACCACTTGTGAAAATCCTGCATCTTCAAGAAACTTCACTTTTTCAGGCGTGGTGTTGTGCATTTGGGTGCTTGCGTGCAGTGCAATAGGAGGAATGTCCATTTTAAGAATGCCAAAATCCTGTACAATAAGTGCATCAACACCTATATTGTATAGTGCTGTAATAAGATTGCTGACTTCAGGTATTTCAGAATCCTTGATTATGGTGTTTACAGTAACGTAAACTTTTGCATTGTAGATGTGTGCAAAGTCAACAAGCCTTTTGATTTCTTGAATGGAATTTCCTGCCGCTTTTCTTGCTCCAAAGTCTGAAGCCCCTATATAAACCGCATCGGCACCGTGCAGTATTGCATCAATGCCAATGTCAGCATTCTTTGCCGGAGATAACAATTCAATTTGCATAAATTGAAAATTAATTATTCAATATTTTCAATATTATACGGCGTCTCTTGATAGACAAAGTAGTTCAGCCAATTTGTGAACAGCAGGTTAGCGTGGCTACGCCAGCGTACTATAGGCTCCAGTTCAGGATTGTCATCCTTGTAGTAGTGCTTTGGCATATCAATAGGTAAACCCTTTGCCAAATCACGCTTATATTCAGCATCAAGTGTAAGAGGGGAGTATTCAGAATGTCCTGTCAGATAGAGTTCCCTTCCGTTTCTGCCCATAACCATATATACCCCTGATTCTTCAGATTCAGAGAGAATCTTCAAGCCTTTAATCTTTTCAATATCCTTTCGTCTGATTTCTGTGTGACGGCTGTGAGGAACAAAAAACTCATCGTCAAAACCACGGAATATGTGGTTCTTCTTGTCAAGGACAGTATGTTTGAATACGCCAAACATCTTCTTGTCAAGCTCATATTTAGGTACATTATAGTAGTGATACAGACCTGCCTGTGCCGCCCAACATATATATAGGGTGGACGTTACATTATGCCTTGCCCAGTCAAAAATATCGGTTATTTCATCCCAATAAGTAACCTGTGTATAGTCTAGTTGCTCCACAGGTGCTCCGGTAATAATCATACCGTCATATTTTTGCTTCCTTACACTTTCAAATGTCTTGTAAAACATTTGCATGTGCTTAATAGGAGTGTTTTTTGAAGTGTGGCTCTTTAACTTTATAAAATCAATTTCAAGTTGCAACGGAGAGTTTGAGAGTAACCTTATAAGGTCAGTCTCTGTGGTTATTTTAAGGGGCATAAGATTTACAATGGCTATCTTAAGGGGACGGATATCCTGTCCGCTTGCCCTCTCGTTATCCATTACAAAGATATTCTCCTTTTTCAGAGTCTCTATTGCAGGTAGTCCTTTTGGAATGTTTACTGGCATGGTGGTAGTGCTTGACTTATATCGTTGATAATATCATCTGCGTCCTCTATACCTACAGAAAAACGGATTAAGTCAGGTTGGATTCCTGCCGCAAGCAGTTGTTCATCTGACAACTGACGATGCGTATGACTGGCAGGGTGAAGCACACTTGTTCTGGCATCTGCCACATGTGTTACAATGCAGCATAGTTTAAGGCTGTCCATAAACTTAATAGCCACATCTCTGCCTCCCTTAAGTCCAAATGTAACAACGCCGCATGATTGTCCGTTCTTAAATTGCTTTTGGGCAAGTTTATAATATGGGCTGCTTGGTAGTCCGCAATAGTTTACCCAAGCAACTTGCGGTTGCTTTTCAAGATATTCTGCAACCTTTTGAGCGTTTTCACAGTGGCGTTGCATTCTTAAATGCAGGGTTTCAAGGCCTATGTTTAGTAAAAATGCGTTCTGTGGTGCTTGAATTGAGCCAAAGTCTCTCATCAGTTGGCTTGTGGCTTTTGTTATGAAAGCCATCTTGCCAAATGCCTTTGTGTATGCAAGCCCATGGTAAGAAGGGTCAGGTTCTGTAAGGCCAGGGAATTTATCATGATATTTCTCCCAATCAAATTTGCCGCTGTCAACAATGGCTCCGCCTACTGTCATAGCGTGACCGTCCATATACTTTGTGGTGGAGTGTGTTACAATGTCCGCTCCAAACTCAAACGGACGGCAGTTTATAGGAGTAGGGAATGTGTTGTCTACGATTAGAGGTACGCCATGCTTATGTGCAATGCGTGCAAATTTCTCAATGTCAAGTACACTGAGCACGGGGTTTGCAATGGTTTCACCAAACAAAGCCTTTGTGTTAGGACGGAAAGCCTTTTCTATCTCCTCTTCAGAAGCGTCTGCATCAACAAAAGTAACCTCAATGCCTAACTTCTTCATTGTAACGCCAAACAGATTATAGGTACCTCCGTATATGGAAGCGGCACTTACAAAATGGTCTCCAGCCTCACATATATTAAATATAGAGTAAAAGTTTGCCGCTTGTCCTGACGATGTAAGCATAGCGGCAACACCACCCTCAAGTTTTGCTATCTTATCTGCAACAATGTCATTTGTAGGGTTTTGTAGTCTTGTGTAAAAATACCCAGGCTTCTTAAGGTCAAAAAGGTCAGCCATCTCTTGTGATGTCTCATACTTAAATGTGGTGCTTTGGTATATAGGCAACACTCTTGGCTCTCCGTTTTTTGGCTGCCAACCACCTTGTACACAAATTGTGCTTGTTTTCTGTGCCATTTTCAATGCAATTTTTTTAATAAGTTTGCAAAAATACAAAAAAATAACTAAATTTGTCAATTATTTGGAAATATAAAATTCAGTCTATATGAAAAAACTTTTTTACACCTTTCTATTATTAGTTGCAACAGTGGCATCGCAAAATATTTTTGCACAAGAGGCAACCGCTCTGAAAAACTCTTTTATTGTTCCTAACGGAGAGTGGTATGCAGGCTCAGGAACAGGCGTTGCCGTATTTAACGGTTTGGATTTGGGAAAGTTGACAGCCCTTACTCTAAATGGTCAGATAACATCATTAGGAGAGAGTGACCCTAAAAACCTGCCTGTAATAATGCATTATCAGATTGATGAATACTATGAACAGACCATTGAACTTAAATGGTATGGTGCTGATAATGGTGTAAACCGTTTTGGAACACCTGACGGTTCAGGCTCAGTTGATGTTGATTTAAGTTATGTGAAGGGTGGTGAACATACACTTGCGGTTTGGTTCAGCAAGGAGAGTTCAAGTGAGACCGCCATTGGAGGTTTTGTGTATGACAGTAATGACGGAGCCAATTATGTGGCAAAATTCTCAACGGAAACCAATAAATATTCCATTAAAAACAATTGGGATGCAGAAGATGATAATTGGACTTGGAAACAAATGACAAAAGAGAATGATGAGTTTGTGCTGAATGATGTTGTGTTTGGCGGTACGGGTGTCAATGTAAGTGAGACTGCAAATGATTTTGATAACATTTGGATTTCAGAAGAAGACTTTTTAGGGGATGATATAAATAAGGGTGATGTTGTAAAACTTGTATTTAATCCTAATGACAATACCATAACAGCCACACTGCTACAACCTGTAAAAGTAAGGGATGTCAAATTTCAAAGAAAACCTAAATGTATAAGAGTCAGAGAAAATGGGGAGTGGCTGATTATATGTGGAAAGGAAGTATATAATATATTAGGTGTACATGTAAGAACCCTTTCCAAGTAAGATATGTTAAAAAACCTGTTTTTTTCAAAAATAGTGTTGTTTTGTTGCATAATTCAAAAATTATTAATATCTTTGTATCGTTAAAACTATTTATTCACTTTAAATTTATCTATTTATGAAAAAGATTTTACTATCAATGGTTGCTGCATTGACTTTTAGTTTGGCAGCAATGGCTGACATCACTTTGATGTTCCAACAGCCGGAGGGTACAGAGTGTGAACCTATGCTTGAGTGGACTGGTAACAATACTACTCCATCTTGGAGCCCTGGTGGAGAAGGCAATATTTTGGGCGAACCACAAGGTGAAGGTTTGTATGTGTTCACTCTTCCTTACTATGGTGAGGGTACTTTCCAAGGAAAGATTCTTGCTGGTACTGTTACAACAAGAGCCGCTGGTTGGAATGAGGCTAATGAACTGACAATTGAACCAGAAGTTCCTGGTGCTTCTCTTGACGGTAATCAGTTTGTATTTTCAGGTGTTGCAGATGGCGTTACAATAAATGTTACCTGTGGTGCTTGGAAAGACGACTATAATCCTTGCGTTTCTCCTGTTCCTGCAGGTACCGCTTCCTTTACTGCTACAATGGACTTGACAGAAGCCTATGAGAAAGAGATAGATATGGACAAGGTTGCCCTTATTGTTATGGGTATGGGAGATAATCAAGGCTGGGGAGAAATTGGCAGAATCTATTTTGACTCCAGAAGCGAGACATTTAATGGTGAGCTTGATGTTCCTCAAAACTGCGTTTATAAATATCAAATTGCATATCCTGCAGAAAAAGACCCATCTGATGATTGCTATGAAACTAGAGAAGGCAACAGAAAGATGACTAATGAATTACTTGTCAATGATGAGATTGAAGGTTGGAATACAGACCCATTTGCTGCATTTGTAACATTCTCTATTGAGCCTAATAAGATTGCTACTCCTAATGAATCTGTAACATTTATTGCAGAGGCATCAGGTATGGGAGAAGATGTTACTTATACATATACAATTGAAGGTGCTCAGTTGACAGTTGATGAGGACAACACATGGACTCCTGCAACAGATGGTTATACAGAAGGTGCTTATACAGTTGTTGTAACTGCTCAAGATGATGTTGATGTTGTTGAAGCAAGTGCTTCTATTGTAATTGGTGAGGTTGCTCCTATTACTGTAAAACTTCAGGCTTCTTCACTTCCAGAAGGTTGGGGTGATGTAGTTAACCTGCATACATGGGGTGATGCTTCAACTGATTGGCCAGGTAACCCAGTAGAACTTGATGGTGAATGGTATACATACGCATTTGATGAGAGTGTAGCTAATGTTAATATCATCTGGAATAATGGTAATGGTATGCAAACTGAAGATATTACTAGTGTAACAGAGTCTACTTGCTATGCAATAGGTGAAGACCTTGGTGATGGTAAGTTTGCTGCTCAAGTAGTTGATTGCCCATCAACTGCTGCTGAAGGGACTACTGCTGACGCTGTAATGTCTCAGAAGGTGATAATTGGTGGTACACGTTACATTATTGCTGGTGAAACAATATATGAAGGCTTGTATTAATCCTTATTATATAAGTTAACGAAAACCGCTCCAAATATTTGGGGCGGTTTTTTTATTTTGTAAATTTCATATTTATTTGTATCTTCACACCTTGAATGAGAAATATATTTGCCGTTTTCTTCTTGCTTTCCTGGTTGGCACTAATGTGTAATGCGGAAACATACGACTACTCTCAATTAAGGGTAGGAAGCCCCATTGACATTAAAGTAAAGAAGATAATCAATAATTTTGGTCCGTATGCAGGTTTCTCTCCTGTGCTTGTAGGAGACTTGAATGCTGACGGCAAACCTGAACTAATAACTGTAGTTTCTGATTACAGGGACCATGGTGCCTCATTTGTGGTTATTGACGGTGCAAACTACAGAAAGCATAGCATTGAGCATTTTGGGACGGACTACGGAACGCCCGGCGTATCTTTTGGGTATGCGTGCGGTCCCATCGCCCTGTCAAAGAACGGGTATATATATGTAGTGGCAGGCACTGCTGAAAAAAAACTACTGCTATCATACAGATATGACGGAGAAATTGTGAAAAAAGGGGAAGTTGCACTTGAACACAATTTTTACGGCAATCCAAGAGTTGCAGATTTTGACTTGGACGGAAAATTTGAAGTCTTTGTTGGCAATGAGGTGTTTGACGGTGAATCACTTGCTAAGATAGGCAGTGGAGGAGAGAATAATGTGGGGCAACTATATCAGCATGACGGAGCCATGTTTATGATGGGTTGTGCAGCAGATGTCTTGCCTGAATATGCAGGTCTTGAACTTGTATGCGGAAATCAGATTTTTGCAGTGTCAAGGAGTGGGGTGCATTTAGTAAAGACCATAGGAGCAAAGCATGAGGGTACGGCACAGGTTGCAGACCTTGACGGTGACGGCTCTTTAGAGATACTTGTACGCTCTTCTATGGGCAAACTTTCAGTGTATAGTGTCAAATCAAATCAAGAGATTTTCCGTGACGCCTACGTTATGACAGGTTATCCTGCCATTGGCTGTATTGACGGGGATTCCATTCCTGAAATAGTTGGACTTATATCCTCTTCAAAGTTAGTTGCCTACAAGTATGATGCCGCCAATGCACGCCTTAAAGAATTTTGGGTTATGGGACACTCTGACCGCAGTGCCCAGACGGGCATAACACTGTTTGATTTTAATGCAGACGGTAAGATGGAGATTGTGTATAGGGATGAGTCATCGTTGCGTATAATTGACGGAAGCACAAGAAAACCTGTAACGGTTGCAAATATGAATGTAAGCAGTGCAACTAAGAGTGAATATCCTGTTGTGGCTGACATTGATTCTGACGGACAAGCGGAAATAGTGGTTCCTGGTACAATGTACAAGGATTACACAAAAGATAATGCATCAATAAACATTTTTTCATCCAACAGATGGGCTTGGGCAAAGGCTCTGTCATATTGGACTCAATACTGAAAACCATGAATAAAAAACTATCACTTGCATGTGGCATTCTGAGCATAGTGGGCTTAGGTGCATCTATTTTTGTTTGTACGGTGGAGCAGTCCGCTGAAAACTTTTTGCTTGCGGCAATATTCTTTGTTGCAGGGGTGTACTTTATATATCAGTATAAAGGAGAAAGGAGAAAGGAGAAATGAGAAAAATATTATTCTTTGCAACATTGTTGCTCATAGTGTTGCCTGTTTTTGGACAGGAACAGCAGTTGCCGTATGATTCGGCAGTAAAGTTTGGTAAACTGAATAACGGTCTTACTTATTATATAAGGAAAAACGGCTATGTGCCTGGCAGTGCTGATTTCTATATAGTTCAGAATGTAGGTTCAATACTTGAAAAGCCAGAACAGAGAGGTCTTGCCCATTTTCTTGAACACATGGCGTTCAACGGCACAAAACATTTCCCTGACAAACAGTTAATCAACTATTTGGAAACCATTGGGGTAAAGTTTGGGGCAAACCTAAATGCCTACACATCGGTTGATGAAACGGTATACCATTTTACTAAGGTGCCTGTGTCAAGACCGTCAGTAGTGGATTCATGCCTTCTTATTTTGAGGGATTGGTCAGACGGAATTTTGCTTGAGAATGATGAAATAGACAAGGAACGTGGCGTTATTGAGGAGGAGTGGCGTACAAGAGACAACCACATGATGCGTATGTATGAACAGATTATGCCTGTCATATATAAGGGTACAAAATATGAGGATTGCATGCCTATTGGCAGTATGGACGTGGTTCGTAACTTTAAGCCGGAGGTGTTGAGGGCATATTACAAGGAATGGTATCGTCCTGACTTGCAGGCAATTGTTGTGGTGGGTGATATTGATGTGGACTACACTTATAAAAAACTTGTTGAGACTTTTGCTGATGCCAAAGTGCCTGAGAATCCAAGTGAGCGTATCTGGTATCAGGTTTCAGACAATAAGGAGCCTATTATTGTAACTACAAGGGATAAGGAGAATACATACGCCGGCATTATGCTTTCATTCAAGCATGACCCAATGCCTGCTGAATACAGAAACACTGCACTCTATTTAGTTAAGAGTTTTATTAATAACCTTATTGAAAGAATGATAGATGTAAGGTTTGATGAAATTATGCAGACTCCTGAGTCTCCGTTTATTTTTGCGTCGGCTGAAGATTGTGAATTTTTGTTGTCGGCAACAAAACGTTCTTTTGAATACTATGCCGGGTGTTCTGACCAAAATCAAAGAGCGGCTTTAGTAAGGCTTCTTGAAGAGAATGAGCGTATTGCAAGGTACGGTTTTACGCAAGGGGAGTTTGAGCGTGCAAAAATTGATGTTCTTAAGAGCATAGAAAAACTTTATAATGAGCGTGAAAAGTTGCCTAACGGAACATTTGCAAAGGAGTATATAGCAAATTTCACTCAAGGTGAGCCGTTCCCCGGTTTGGAGGCTGAATTTATGCTTTATAAGCAGATTTCCGCATTTCTGCAACTTGATGATGTGAACAGTGTTGCAAAACATCCTCTTGATTCAGGAAACGTTGTGCTTTGGATGTATGGTACAGAGGTTGACAAGGTGGATTTTCCGTCAAAAGAGGAGGTGTTGGCATTGTTTGACAGCATTAGTACCGCTGATATTGCCCCGTATGTTGACAATGTAAAGGACGAGCCTCTTGTTGGAGATGTGTTGCCAGGCACTGTCAAGAGTTCTGTCCACGCTGACGGTGTTTATCATTTGGTGCTGAGCAATGGGGTGCAGGTTGATATTAAGCCCACAACGCTTAAGGAAGATGAGGTTTTGGCAAAGGCGGTATCGGTAGGAGGTATTTCAAGTGTATATAAGAAGGGTGGTAATCCGTATACAATTAAGATGCTTAATGATATGATTTCTATTGGTGGAATGGGCAATTTTTCAACAACTGAACTTGGCAAGGCTCTTGCAGGAAAGAATGTGTCAGTAAGTCATTTGGTTGGAGATTATACTGCGGAGATTAACGGAACTTCCACTGTAAATGATTTGGAGACAATGATGCAGCTTATTTATTTAGGATTTACTTCAATTCGTAAGGATGAGGCTGCTTATCAGTCTTTATGCACTCAGTATGAGGCATATCTACGTAATATGGAGGCTTATCCTGCCATAGAACTCTCTGATTCCGTTACAAGTATTGTATATGGTAATCATCCTATTGCAAGGCGTTTGAAGGCTGAAGACATTAAGTTGGCATCGTACGATGAGGGATTGGGCATTGCAAGAAAGATTTTCAGTAATGCGGCTGACTTTAAGTTTGCCTTTACGGGTAACATTAATATGGAGGAGTTTGTACCTCTTGTTTGCAAGTATATAGCATCGCTGCCTGCGGGCAAGGCTAAATCAAAGGCTAAGGATATTGGACTAACTCCGTCAAAATCAGACAGAAAGGTCTCATACAGAAAGGTTATGGAGAATCCTAAAACCACGGTTAAGATTTACGCTAACGGTAAAATGAGTTATACGCTTGCCAATAAGGTTAATATTGCGGCTCTTGACCACATTCTTGACATTGTATATTTTGAGAATGTCAGAGAAAAGGATGGCGGTACATACGGTGTCAGGTCTGAATTTAGCATTGATGACCTGCCTTTCCCATACTATTCGGCAACTCTCTATTTTGATACTGATAGTGCTAAGTATGAGGCTCTTACGCCAATTATTCTTGCTGAAATTGAGAATATAGCCAAAAACGGACCTCGTGTCGCTGACCTTCAAAAGACCAAGGAATATTTCATTAAAACCTACACCGATGCGCAGGTGACCAATCAATATTGGCTTGGTGCAAAGGAGGAGGAGTATATAACAGGTCTTGATATAGCCACGCACTATGTTGATGCTGTAAATGCCCTTACTGTTGAATCAGTCAGAAACATTGCCTCCGCCATTCTCAAGAACCTTAAATCACAGCAGATTATTCAGGTTGGGGTGAAGTAGGGGGTTATTTGGTTGCTTGGCTTTTAGATTGTTTTCTACAGCAGCCTCTGCATAGGCTCACGCTCTATTAGCCCTAATTCCATGCCGCAGTCTGCAATGGCTGTGGCAAGAATGTCCTTGAAATAGTAGGCTACGGAGCCTGTAAAATTAACCTTATATCCGTGTGGATATTGTTTCAGGTTTCTGTTTATAAAACTGCAGAAACTGTTATATACCAATGTGTGGCAGTACTGATGCTCTATGTTTTCTGAAAGGAATGGGGCAAACGATGCCAAGAATCTGTTAGGAAAAGGCTGCTTGTATATTCTGTCTACAATGTACGCGGCATCCATGTTGAATTTCTTAAAGAAAAGGTCTTGAATATCTTTGGGAGCCTGATTTTTAAGAATGTCAGCCACAAGCAGTTTTCCAAGAACACCACCGGAGCCCTCATCGCCGATTATAAATCCAAGAGCAGGTACATTTTGAATTATTTTAGTACCATCCCAAAAACAGGAGTTGGAGCCGGTGCCAAGAATACAGGCAATCCCTTTTTCATATCCGCATAACGCCTTTGCCGCACCTATCATATCAGACCCCACAGTAACCGATGCAAACGGGAATATGCTTTTTATAGCGTATTTTACAGTCTCTATCTTGTCAGCAACGGAGCAGCCTGCACCATAATATTCCACAGTCAAAACCTTGTCAGGGGTATCAATATTGGGCAAGAGTTGTGTGTTCAGGCACTTTTGAATCTCCTCGCCACTTTGATAATAGGGGTTGATACCGTCTGTCAGTACATACTTTACATCACCATTGTCAGATACAACTGCAAATTTTGTTTTGGTTGAACCGCTGTCAGCAATAATCTTCATATCCGTAATATTTGATAACAAAATTATTGCTTTTTCCCGTTAGCACAACGATACGAACATAATAAGTTATTAACAATAGTGCCACCTGTTAATAAGTTAAACCATAAAAGATTGTTGGTTATTATTAAAGTGCTTAACTTTGGATTTTAATGGAGGAGAGTGTGGAACATAGCGTATTGCTATTACAGGCAGACGGATTGCAGCCATATAAGAATCTTGCGGTAGAAACCTATCTGTTAGAGAATCTGCACCCATACACCCATGCTTTGTATCTTTGGCAGAATGACAATACGGTAGTGGTTGGAGTAAATCAAAACGCTTTTGCTGAGGTTTCTCCCACATTTAACGGCTATGTTACCCGCAGACTTTCAGGTGGCGGAGCCGTTTACCACGATGCCGGAAACCTGAACTTTACGTTTGTTTCAGCAAAGAACAGATATTCAGTGGATAACAACAAGCGTATCATTTACAATGCTTTAAAAGGACTGGGACTGAATGCGGAGTTTACAGGCAGGAATGATGTGGTCATAGATGGCAAAAAGATTTCAGGACAGGCATATTGCCTACGCAGAGACACTTGCTACCATCATGGTACAATACTGATAAACAGCAATGTGGAGCGTATTCAAGCGGCACTCAGACCATCAAGGCAGAAGTTGGAGTCTAAGGGAGTGGCTTCTGTAGCGTCAAGAGTAGGCAATTTAGTTGATTGGAATCCTAATATTACTGTAGAACAGGTTAGAGATGCGATTGCAAAAGCGTTTTTGGAGTTCTACGCAGATTATAAGGTTGATGAAAAAAGAGTTGATTATACCAATCCTAAACTGCTGTCAATAGCGGAAAAGTTGACATCAAAGGAGTGGATTTGGGGCAGAAACCCGATGTTGACAAACAAGGTGGAAAGCAGATTTGAGTGGGGTACGGTGTCTGTGGCGTATGAAATTAAAGGGAATACCCTTACTGATATTGAAATTTTTACTGATGCAATGAATACTGATTGGTGTGATTGCCTGAAAACCACGCTACTGCAAACCCCGGTGAATGAGTGGAAACTGTTGCAGTTTGATAATATAGAGGCAAAGGACACAATTCAACTAATATTGGTTTAAAAAAAATCTGTTATGGCTTTTATTATACAAACTTTACAAAAATTGCTCGCTGTTAACCCCTTCAAAACCACAGTTTTGTTCGGAGACTCACTAATGCGGAACTTCGTTCCCAGTTCGTGCCTCCAAAACTATGTGGTTTTGTGCGGCGGCTCGCAGTGTGTTTCGTTTGTATAATAAAAGCCAATGTCAAAATCTATTTTTGGAATTAAAATTATGAAACTAGCAATAATAGGAGGAGGCCCTGCGGGGTATGTAGCAGCCCTGAAAGCCGCTGCGGAAGGAATGACCGTCACACTGGTTGAGAAAGACCAGTTAGGCGGCACATGCCTGAACCGTGGCTGTATTCCAACAAAGGCACTGCTTCAAGCCGCTGCTGTATATGAAAACATAACCGCACAGTCAAAAGTTTGGGGAATGGAAGTTCCTGATGTAAAAGTTGATTTTGATGCAGTATATGCTAAAAAAAGTGCAATAGTGGAACAGTTGCAGAAAGGTATAGCAATGTTGCTTGGCAATGCAGGAGTGGAGGTCTTGGAAGGAACAGCAAAAGTGTTGCCTAATAAAACAGTAAAGATTCAAGAAACAGGTGCTGAGATAAAGGCAGACAAGATACTGATATGTACAGGCTCTGTTTCAGCACGCTTGCCAATAGAGGGAATAGAACTTGCATTAAGCAGTAATGACGTTTTGGCAAGCCCTGTCAACGGAGAAAAAGTTGCCATTATTGGCGGAGGAGTGATAGGAGTGGAATTTGCTTTGATGCTTGCAAAATTTGGTTGCGAAGTATGTATATATGAGTTTCAAAATGCATTAGTAGCAATGATGGATACTGATATTTCCAAACAACTTGCAATGCAACTCAAAAAGTTGGGCGTAAGGCTTCAGTTACAGGCTGCGGTAAGTAAGATTTCAGCAAAGGACGGAGGCTTTGAAATAGAGGCTATGGTTAAGGAGAAACCACATACCGCACAGTATGACAAAGTTATTGCATGCGTTGGCAGAAAGCCGTTCAGAGATGGAGTGTTGGCTGACGGAGTTGAGCCTGATGACGATATAAAATTTGCCGGCGATGCGGCAGGCGGCATACAACTTGCACACTTTGCATCGGCACAGGCCACAAACATAATAGAGGAGTGGGCAGGAAAAAAACAAGTGTTCAATATGGACTTGGTACCGCAATGTATATACACTTCACCAGAGGCGGCATCGGTGGGGAAACGTGAGCAAGACTGCAAGCCTGAAGGGGTTAAAATAGGTATGTACAGAATTAATGGTAACGGTAAGTCATTGATAATGGGAGAGAATAGTGGGTTTGTCAAAACTATTTTCTCAATTGAAACTGGTAAACTAATTGGAGCACATATAGTTGCACCTCACGCCACTGATATGATAGGAGAGTTGGCATTGGCAATTTCAAAGGGTATGACATCCGATGAGATAAGCGGCGTAATTCACGCTCACCCAACAGTTTCGGAATCAATTTTAGAATCAATAAATTCAATAAAATAATTACTATTATGAACATTCCAAGCAATTTAAAGTATCTTCCAACACATGAGTGGGTGTTGGTTGAAGGCTCAAAAGCCAAAGTAGGTATCTCAGATTTTGCACAGCACGCATTGGGCGATGTTGTCTATATTTCATTGCCTGAAGTGGGTGATGAGGTTACAGCCGATGAGTCATTTGCAGATATTGAGAGCGTAAAGGCCGCATCTGAGGTATTTTGCCCTGTATCAGGCACAGTTACAGCAATAAATGAAGACCTTGACGCCGATGCAGGTCTGCTTAATCAGGACCCATACACAAACTGGATTATTGAGGTGGAATTTTCAGCATTGTCAGACAAACTTGTTGACGCTGCTCAGTATGAAAAAATTTGTAATGAGGAGAAATAACTTATGCGTACCCCTTTATACGACACACATGTAGCATCAAACGGCAGAATTGTTGAATTTGGCGGATTTGAGTTGCCTGTTCAATATGAAAGCACAGGCATAAAGGCAGAGCATATTGCTGTGCGTGAGAGCGTTGGCATGTTTGATGTCTCACACATGGGCGAGTTCCTTATGTCAGGACCAAATGCAGAATCGGAACTTAATTATTTGGTTAGTAATCAGATAGTTGGCTTGCCAAACGGTAAGGTGCTGTATTCACTTTTGTGTAATGAGAGCGGAGGCATTGTTGATGACCTTCTTATTTACAAGCGTGCAGAGAACAGCTATCTTATAGTGGTTAATGCCGCTAATATTGATAAGGATTTTGAGTGGATGAAATCCCATTTGCGCAGTGGTGTCAAATTTGAAAATATCTCACAAAAGATAGGTCAGATAGCCGTTCAAGGTCCTAAAGCAATTGATGTTATCAAACGTCTTTTCCCCGATGCTGACACCTTGCATAACTACACATTTCTTGAAACTGAATTCAAGGGAGGCTGGTGCGTGCTTTCAAGAACAGGCTATACAGGAGAAGACGGATTTGAAGTTTATGTTGAGGCTGACAAGGTTGTAGACCTTTGGAAACTGCTTATTGAAACAGGTAAGCCTGAGGGCATTATTCCATGCGGTCTTGGAGCCCGTGACACATTGCGTTTTGAGGCAGGAATGCCGCTTTACGGACATGAGTTAAGAGACAATATACCGGCAAATGAGGTTGGCCTTAACTTTGCAATAAAGATGGACAAGGGAGATTTTGTAGGAAGAGAGGCAATTGCAAATCATACAGCCGCATTCTGTAGAAGAGGTATCAAGTTACTTGGTAAGGGCATAGCCCGTGAGGGTAGCCCTGTATATCAAGGAACACGCCAGATAGGACTTGTTTCATCAGGTAATTTCTCTGTAACTAACGGCGTTGCACTTGCCATGGTAAGAGTTATGAAGGGTATTGAGGGCAATGTGGAGGTTGATGTACGTGGAAAACGTTTCCCTGCAGAGTTTGTAAAATTACCGTTTATCGCTAAACAGAATAATAAATAATATGAATTACACCCCACATACAAAACAAGATGAGACTGCAATGCTTGCGGCGTTGGGACTAAAGTCAGTGCAGGAACTGATGGATGCCCAGATACCAGAGGAGTTGCGCCTTAAAGGTGGCTTGCCTCTGCCTGAAGGCAAGTCAGAAATGGAAGTTGAGAGGCAGATGCGTGGCATCGCCGCTCAAAATGTTAAGTTTGACCACATATATCGTGGTGCAGGTGCCTATTACCATTATATTCCTGCTACAGTACGTCATGTAGCAACCAATACATCACTGATTTCCGCCTATACGCCATACCAGCCTGAAATCAGTCAGGGTATATTGCAAGCCACATTTGAGTATCAGACAATGATGTGTATGCTTACAGGGCTTGACGCCTCTAACGCATCTGTCTATGATGGTGCCACTGCTGCTGCAGAGGCTTGCAAACTTGCACTTGACAAGAAACGTAGGCAAATTTTGGTATCGGAAGCCATAAAGCCTGAAAACAAGAAGGTTATTGAAACCTATCTTTATCAGATGAATGTTGACCTTCAATACATTCCTGTAAAAGAGGGGAAAACAGATATTGAGGCACTTAAAGGAATGCTTTCTGAACAGACTGCAGGCGTTTACGTTGAGCAGTTGAACTACTACGGCATAATTGAGGATATGAAGGCTGTAGGAGATTTGACCGCTCCGCTAAAGGCTCTGTTTATTGCAGGTATAAATCCTATAGCAGCGGCAATTCTTCCGTCTGCGGCAGAGTGTGGGGCAGATATTGCAGTGGGAGAGGCACAGCCACTTGGCTTGTCACTCTCATTCGGCGGTCCTTATCTTGGCTTTATGACCGCTAAAATGGAGCATATACGCAAGTTGCCTGGCAGAATAATAGGGGAGACAGTTGATAAGAATGGAAAACGCTGCTTTGTGCTTACATTGCAGGCAAGAGAACAGCATATTAAGCGTGAGAAGGCGTCTTCAAGTATTTGTTCAAATCAGGCAAACTGTGCAATTCTTGCCTCAGTATATCTTGCCACAGTGGGTGGTGAGGGTCTTAAACAGATTGCAACTCAATGTTGCAGTAAGGCACATTATTTGGCTTCAAAACTGTCAAAACTAAGTGGTTGGAGCATTAAGTATGGTGCTGATTTCTTTATGGAGTTTGTAACTGAAAGTCAGAATCCTAAAGGCTTGCTTGAGTTCTTGCAGACAAAAGGTATTTTAGGAGGCTTGCAACTGTCAGATAATGAAATACTTTGGTGTGTAACAGAGATGGCTTCAAAAGATGATTTGGATACACTTGTCTCACTAATTGAAGAATATGGGAAAGGAGGTTCAAAATGATTGACTTGTTATTTGAACTAAGCAAAAAGGGTAGTAATAAGTTCTCAATGCCTGAACTTGATGTACCTGAAGTGTCAGTTTCAGCAAAGCGTGGCACAGAACTTGATTTGCCTGAACTTCCTGAAGTGGAGGTTATGCGTCATTACACAGCACTTTCACGCCTTGTACACGGAGTTGAAGACGGACCTTATCCGCTTGGCTCATGCACTATGAAATATAACCCTAAATTGAATGAGGTTACAGCATCGCTTGATGGATTTACAGGAATACATCCTCTTCAACCTGCCGATACCATAAAAGGTTGCACAGAGGTGCTTAAACTAACGCACAGTGCATTGTGCGGCGTGCTTGGTATGGATGCCGTAAGTTTTCAACCTGCCGCTGGTGCGCATGGAGAGATGACATCGTTGCTTGTAATGCATAAGTACTTGCAGAGCATAGGTCAAACTCAGAGAACTAAAATCATAGTTCCCGATTCATCACACGGAACAAATCCTGCAAGTGCGGTAGCCGCCGGGTTTGAGGTGGTTACAATACCTTCGTATTCTAACGGAATGGTTGATATGGACGCCTTGAAAGCCGCCGTTGGTGATGATACAGCCGCCATGATGCTTACAAACCCTAATACACTTGGCATTTTTGACAAGCAGATAGCGGAGATGGCAAAGGTTGTTCACGCAGCAGGCGGACTTATGTATTATGATGGTGCCAATCTTAATGCAATTATGGGTTGGGCTCGTCCTGGCGATATGGGCTTTGATATTGTTCACGTAAACTTACATAAGACATTCTCCACACCTCACGGCGGTGGAGGTCCAGGTAGCGGTCCTATCGCTTGTAAGAAATTCCTGCAGGCATACCTGCCTTATACAGAGTTGGATTACAGACAAGGTGTTGATGCAGAGAAGAGCATTGGTAAGGTTAAGGCTTTCCACGGAAACTTTGCAGTAATAGTAAAGGCATTGACATACATTCTTGCACTTGGGGCAGAGGGGCTTAAAGATGCTTCAGGCAAGGCGGTTCTTAACGCAAACTATCTGTTCAAGCAGATTGCGTCTCTATATGGAGAGCAGTATCGCCACTGTATGCATGAGTTTGTTGTAAGTGCCTCAAAGGCTGGTGATGATTATGGAGTTCACGCACTTGACATTGCCAAGGCTATGCTTGATGAGGGTATTCATCCGCCTACAATATATTTCCCTCTTATTGTCAAGGAGGCTATGATGTTTGAGCCTACAGAGACAGAGAGTAAGGAGTCTATTGATTCTTTGGCAAAGACTATGGCTTCAATTTTCAGTGTTGCCGCTTCAAACCCCGATGCGTTGCATGCCGCTCCGCTTAAGGCCTACATAGGCAGACCTGATGAGGTTAAGGCAGCGAAAGATATGAAGGTTACGGCAAAGTTTTAATAGATGAAAAAGGATAGGCTGGTTTATATATTGTGCTTATTGCTTTTTGTGCTGCCAATCAATGCGAAGAGGAATAATAAAGCAAATAATAGTGATATTATTCGCAATCCTATTAGTTGCATAAATTTTCAATCGAATATTTATATTCCTTCAAATAAGACATTATATAAGGTACATAAGACTACACTTAAGGGTAAGGAACTTTCCATATACCTTGAAGATGCCTTTTCCAATCTGCTGTTTTCAGAAGAGTTGGTGGCTCAAGCCTACGATTCTGTAAGAAAGTATCTGCCTGAAGAGTACAAGAATTACAACCTTAGACTCTATAGCCACAATGAGCCGATAGAGAGGTATGTTCCTAATTATGTAAGGCAATCATATCTTCAAGACAAACGCCGTGTTGTAACATATAAGACTGCGTTTAATGTGGTTAACAGGCTTGACAAACCTAAGCCGTCAGCAGGGTTGAGTGATAGGAATATTGTTCTTATGAACAGCCACGGACTATATTATAACTATCATAATGAGCGTTGGGAATGGATGCGTCCAAGAATGTTCGGGTCTGTTGAGGACTTACTTTCCACATCAATTGCCATTCCTTTTCTTTTGCCTATGCTTGAGAACGCAGGGGCGGAGGTGTTTTGCCCAAGGGAGAGGGATTTTAACACAAATGAGTACAAGTTTGCCAAGACAGCATCGGGGAATGAATTTAATGCAATAGTGGAGCAGAAAGGTGAGTATTGGGTTAAAGTTAGGTACAATAAGGGAAAGAAAGATGTAAAACTTACCGTAAAGCATGCCGGTGTGGAGTCAAACTATCAGATAAACACTCAGGTTGGCTATGGCACATGGATTTATGTTGACAAACTTTTTCTTGATGGCTATACTCAACTTACTTTCTCCTCCGATGCTAAAATTGATTCGGTTGTAGTTGGTGGTGGAATGAGCCATGAGGATAGCGGTTATCCAAGGTATACTGAGTATGCCCTTAATAATCTTAGAGAGGGCGGAATGCCTGACAGCATGACATATAATCAAAAGAAAGGTGTAAAAAGTAATTACTACGATGATATTTATGCACGTAGTAAATGGACAAACTATTTGATGGGCGGTTCAGACAGGTACCCGTCATATCCAGGACTTGAAATTCCTATTGACATGACTTTATCCGTTCACACCGATGCGTTTATTAGAGACTCCGATAAGGTTATAGGTTCTTTGCTTATCTGTACAACTGATTCTGTGTTTCCGTCAGGATATTCGCGTTTTGCAAGCAATGACTTGGCGTACTATGTAGGAAATCAAATCAAGGAGGATTTAAAGGCGTCAGGAGTGGATAATTGGGAATGGCGTGGTATATGGCATCAAAATATGGTGGAAACACGTATTCCAATGGTGCCTACTGTTCTTTGTGAAGTCCATTCACATCAGAATTTTGCCGATATGAAGATTGCCAATGAACCTAAATACAAATTCATATTTGCCCGTGCCATCTATAAGGCTGCCTTGAAATTTATTGCCGCACAATATAATACTACATACGTTGTTCAGCCGTTGCCTGTAAATTCATTTACCACTGAGTTTGCATCGGGTGACAGTGTAAGGCTTAGTTGGAAACCTACGTTAGACCCTATTGAAGAGACTGCATATCCTACGCAATATATTGTTTATACAAGAATCGGGAACGGTGCGTTTGACAGTGGAAAAATTGTGGACGGAAAATCTGTGACGCTTCCTATTGAAAAGGATAAGATTTACAGTTATAAGGTGGTGGCATATAATAATGGCGGTGAGAGTTTCCCTTCAGAAATTCTGTCGGTTTGTAAGTCGTCAAATGATACAAAGGGTACGGCACTTATTGTAAATTGTTTTGATAGGGTGTCAGGCCCTAAACAGTTTGACTTTGGTGAATATGCTGGCTTTTCATTTGATTCAGATTTTGGTGTTCCATATATGTATGATATATCTCATACAGGTCCGCAGGTAGAGTTTTACAAGTGTTCTCAATTCTCAAATAATGATTACCCAGGTTTTGGGGCATCGCTTGGAAATTATGAAACACAGGTTATTGCTGGCAATACGTTTGACTATACATTTGTTCATGGCACTGCACTGAAGGAGTGCGGATATTCATTTGTATCAACATCAAAGAAAGGTTTGGTAAATAATGCAAAAACTCCGCATAACTACTCATTGGTTGATTTGATTTATGGTCTTGAAAGGGGTGGCGGTGAGTTTGAACTTTTCCCTGCGTATTTGCAAAGTGCAATACTTTCATTTACGCGTGTAGGCAAAAGTGTATTGCTGAGTGGTGCGTACATAGGACAAGAAGGAGGCAGTTTTGCAAGCAAGACTTTCTGTTATACTTTACGCTCTCCGTTTGCAGCCACAGACGGAACGGTTGCCTTAGCAAACGGGAAAGAGATGTTCTCACTGCAGATGACACCTTCTGCTGAAAGATATTTTCTTCAGAATGTTGATGCCATTGATGCAAAATATAAGGGTGCACAGATATTGCTTTATTACAGTAAAAACAGACTTCCTGCAGCGGTATATTATGAACGCAGTTACAAGACGGTGGTTGTAGGGTTCCCTATTGAGGCTCTTACATCGCAGGAGCAGGTAAATACATTAATGAGGCATTTGACAAATAAATTTTGAAATTTATTTTCCGGAACCCTATATTTTTGAGTATTAGTGAGCGCCTAAAAAACGCAGTGGAGCGAAGATTAAGGGAACCGCCGGAAGGGACGAAGTCCCTGAGGAATTGTGTTCCCGCTGAGCGTATCAAGTTTTTTAGGAGAAAGCGAACTGCTATCTCAAAAATATTGCGGTTCCGTTAGAAAATATAATTTTATAAGTGTTATGAAAACATATCAGTATAAGAATTTTGAAAATTCAAGTGAATTAATCAGGCTGCAAAGTGCGGCAGAAGGGGAGTATATTGCAGTAATAACAAAGCCTGTAGATGTGGAGTTAGGGCAGAATGCTTTGCAAAGATTGGAATATGTTGCAAGAAACACAGGAGCCGCAATGGTATATTGCAATTACAGAAAAAGTGTTGACGGCAATGTTGAGAATGTTCCTACAATAGAGTATCAGGAGGGAAGCCTTAGAGATGATTTTGATTTTGGTCCGTTGTGGGTTATCAGTGTCAAGGCTTTGAAGAGTGTTAAGTTGTCTGAGCTGAAGTTTGCCGCGTTGTATGATTTAAGACTTAAACTTTCTCAAAAAAACAGAATTTTCCATTTGTCAGAGTTCCTTTATACACAAGTTTCAAAGGCAGATGGTGGAAACCAATTCAGTTATGTTGACCCTAAGAATCGTGCTGTGCAAGTGGAGATGGAGCAGGTGGTTACGGAACATCTTAAGGCAATTAATGCGTATATTCCTGCAGGAAGTCATAAATTGGTTGATTTTAAGGAGTCAGATGGAAAGTTTGCAGTGGAGGCTTCTGTCATTATACCTGTACGCAATAGAGCAAAGACAGTGGCTGATGCAGTAAATTCTGTGTTGTCTCAAAAGGCTGATTTCAAGTTCAATGTCATTGTAATTGACAATCATTCTACAGACGGTACAAGTGAGATTCTTGATAAGTTGGCAAAGTCAGACAGCAGAGTGGTGCATCTTATTCCTGAATCAAATGAGCTTGGTATAGGCGGTTGCTGGAACTATGGCGTAAATAGTGAACATTGCGGCAGGTTTGCAGTCCAACTTGACAGTGATGATGTATATCAAGATGCGAATGTATTGCAAACCATTGTAAATGAGTTCTATTCGCAAAAATGTGCAATGCTTGTAGGCTCATATACGCTTACTGACTTTAATATGAATATTCTGCCTCCAGGACTTATTGACCACAAGGAGTGGACCGATGAGAACGGACATAACAACGCACTTAGAATTAACGGTTTGGGGGCTCCTCGTGCTTTCTACACACCTGTTCTTAGAGAACTGCAACTGCCTAATACAAGTTATGGTGAGGACTACGCTATGGGAATCCGCATTAGCCGTGAATGGCGTATCGGGCGTATATTCAGCAGTCTATATTTGTGTAGGCGTTGGGATGGTAACTCAGATGCCGCTTTAAGCATAGAAAAGACCAATGCCAATAATTTTTACAAGGACCAGCTGCGTACAATAGAGTTGTTGGCAAGAAAGAAATAAACATTTTATATTATGAAGAACTTTTTTACGGTTGTCGCTTTGGCAATGGTGTTTGTTGCCGTATCGTGTAATAGGGGTGATGAAAAATCATATTGGGCTGATGAGGCTCATTGGCATAAGTCATTTAATCCAATTGACACCAATTTTGTGGATGTGTTTTATGTAACATCCACTGATATACTTGATGAGGTGGATTCTACAGGCAACAGACAGTATAGGGCAGTACTTACTGATGATGAAATTAAGGCATTGGCTGGTGAGAATAATTACATTAACAAGCATATTTTTAACGATTCTCTAAACTTTTTTGCACCATATTATCATCAGGCAACCATGTACACTCTTGTTGGCACGCCACTTCAATGTTCAGATTCAGTTATGACAGAGGTTGGAGCAGAGGTGTGTGAGGCTTTTGACTACTATATGGCAAATAAGAACGGAGGACGCAGGTTTATTCTTGCAGGTTTCAGCCAAGGTGCAAATATTGTTAAGATACTGCTTAAGCACCTTACTGATGAGCAGTATTCACGTCTTGTTGCGGCATACGTAATGGGTTTTGGTATAAATGCCACAGATTTGGAATGCAAGTATATAGTGCCGGCAGAATCAGCGGACGGTCAGGGTGTTACTGTATGTTATAATTCAGTTTCAGACACTTCAAATATATGGGGCTATGTGCAGGACACAAGTGTTGTCTGCATAAATCCTATTACATGGACCACAACTTCAACTCCTGTAGAGTTTGAATATGACGGACAAAAAATTACCGCATCGGTTGATACGGTAAATAAGGTTGTTGTTGTAAAAGGCTTTACAGAAACATCACCTCTTGGTTTTAATGCCCCTTGGCCTGAAGGTAATCTGCATCACTATGAGATTATGTTCTATGCTGGGCAAGTTGGAAACAATGCCAGACATAGAGCCTATCAATGAAGTTCCTTGACAGTTTCAACTGTACCATCAGAGTAGAATTTCTTTATAATGTTCACACCACTAAACATTCCTTTGTGCTGCTTGCCAATAAGATTAGTGTATGTTACATCTATAAGTTCAGCCTTTTTATCAGACTCTTTGGTTGTGGTAGGAATATCACCATACCCTGATACTGTTATCTCCTGTAATCCTAAATAGATAATACCAGATAACTCACCCTTACTTGTTGGAGTGAATGTTACATACACCTCTTGAGAACCATAGCCGCAGTCATCTGCACCAACCTCTGATTCTGAAACTGTAAATTCATCTGTGTCAGAATATACAATGTCACTCATAGAAGAGTAATCAACTGTAAACGACAGCGTCTTTGACTCTCCAACAGTAACTTTATCAAAGGATAAATCTTTGGAATCGGTCTTCAAGTATGCACCTTGTCCTATGGCTACATTTGTAATGGACACCTCTTTTGTGCCGTTTGCTTCAAATTTTATTTTTCGTGTATCCCTGCTTAATTCAATGTTTGCATTGCCCGATGACTCTTGAGTTGACCACATTAATTTCCAATTGTTGTTAGCGTTTAGTTCATAAACATTAAGAGTTGTAGTCACTAATGACTTATCTCTTTTGAAAGAGAATGAAAGAATAGGTGAGTTCTTCTCTGTTGCTATTTCTTTTGAATCTGTTTGACTAAACAAGTTTAGCTTTAATGTGAAATCATCAACCGTTTCAGGTGGGCAATTCACTTTTCTTGTGGTTGCTGTTGCAGTTGCTGTATGTTGTCCTACTGATTTTTTTGATGCCATGGGAACTATTGTGAATGTATATTCTGTTCCATCCTTTAAGTTTGAAATAGTTGTATCTGTGTTATCTTTACCCTCAATAGTCACATAATCTTCATCAGACCAAGATATTTTGTATCCCCAAGCATCTTCTACAGGGCTCCACGATGCTAAAACAAAATAATAAGAAACAGCGTCTATTGCAAAATCCTCTACTGCAGGCATATCAAGTGTTGTTGTTGTTGCTATTGTGCCAGGTGATGTGTAATCATTAGCCTTGGCTTTAATAGAGAACCTATATTCTGTACCCATATTAAGTCCGTTCCATGTTATTTGAGGTTTTTTTACAGTTTGACTTGTACCCAATGTTGTATTTGTTACCTCGTAACTTGTAGCACCATACACACCACTCCATGTAATGGTAACATTGTCATATTTAGGCAGTATGCTTACATTAGTAGGAGAGGCAAGAATACCCTTGCCGCTTATATTTGCCATTATTTGTGTCGGGTCAAGATATACTTGTGCTGAATAGTCATCTACTTCTAAAGGCAGAAATCCTACAGTAACTGTATATACATCAGTCTTGCCGTCTCTTACCACAGACTCTAAAGTCATATACTCACAGCCGTTTATTACAAGATTCTCTGTTGTCAATTCTGTATTAGACAAAACCTTAAATGATGTGGTGGTATATGTGTTCAATACTGTGTTGTCTAAATTGACAGATGTCCCAGCAATGCCGATAGTTACATTTCTATAGAAACGAGTGGCACTTGTCGCCTTGTTTTCAAATTTTATACCCGATATTTGAGTGGCGGGAGTAAAGTACTTGCTTACCTCTGTATATACATTGTTGGCAGGCAAATCATTGTAAATCTCATCGCCCTTACTTGTTGTGATAATTAATGGGTTTGTTACCCAATCGGGGGTTAATGAGTACGATTTTACCTCCATATCCACACCTATTACGGGTACCTCAGTTCCCCAATTAATGTTGTCAGATATTAGTGTTACAATTATTGTTTCATCAGTATTGGCTACATAATTGTAGTTTGCGTATGAACTTAAAAATGTAATACAAATGAAAAATGTTGTTAATACTCTGTGTTTCATAATTTTATATGCGTATTTATAGTTGAATTGCTCACAAATGTAATGTTTTTTTTGCAAAAAAGTTTATGAATATGAGTAAAAATGTAAAAAAAGATTTATCTTTGAAGCCTAATGGAAATTTTTTTGTAATAATTTTAATGTTTAATATTTAATTTTTAATTTATGAAAAAGATTTTACTTAGTTTTGCATTGGCTGCTGTAGCAGTAAGCGGTGCGTTTGCATCTTACCAATATAATCTTATTGGTGATGTATCCTATGACATTAAGGGTAAACAAAATGTTACTCTTGATTTAGGAAGTGATGTGTTTATTTCTGCTGTTGACTTTGATGTTAAATCAAGTTCCACTTTCCTGGTAACCAATCCTTTGGTTATGAAAATAGGTGGCACAATTGTGTATAAGGCAGAACCTACAACCAAATTTGAGCGTGTGTCTTATAAATTTGAGACACCACAAGTTGGCTCAACTATTAGCATAGAAAATAGGGCTAATGTAACAAGGTCTGTCAAGAATATGACATTTACTTTGGAGTCAACAGTTATTGATTTGGGAACCAGTTTGTCCGGTGATACTATTGCAACATCGTTTGTAGTATTATCTGACACTGCTCTAGCAGTTGATAACTTTGTTTCTGATAATGAACGTTTGACAATAGATTCAGTATCAAACAATGCTTCAATTTATAGAGTATATGTATCTTTTGCTCCTGTTGAAATAGGTGAAAACATTGCAAATGTATCATTGGTGAACAGTCAGGAGGATTCATTCGTTGTTGCTGAAGTAAAGGATAGAGTGGTGCTTCCTGCTACTACAATAGTAGTTGCAGACCCAACCTATACAACTGTAGATTTCCGTTGGTTGCCTGTTGGAGAAGCAAAAGGATATGAAATTGCTTGTTCTAATGGTACATCAATAGATGTTGATGACGCTAACGCAGTATTTGCCGGATTGGAGCCTAATACAACATACGAGTTTAAGATTAGTGCAATTGACTCTACTGATTATGTCTCTCCATACTATTTGTCAATTAATGTCACTACTTTAGCATCAAAGTGTGATGGTGTTGTTTTTGGTGACATTACTTTGAATGGCAACGATACAAGGAGTATTATTATTGATAAGAACACTCCTGTGATTTCATTCTCATATGAATCAACAGGTACAATTGTAAAATCTTGTGGTTTGGAGCAACTTATTGATGGTGAATGGGTTTCATTGTGGTCTTCAAACTCAGACAATGGAGTTGCAACAGTTAATGCTATAAATAATCATGAGGGTTCTGTAGAAGTACGTTTTGTGCATAGTGCTTGGTTTGACTCTGGCAAAGCAACCTTTACAAACATTAACGCTTTCCAAGGTTTGTTTGTAACACCTCAAACTACTGAGATTGATTTGGGTGAGATTGTATATGAAGAAGGTATGATTGTAAATTATGATTTGGCTGTTGATTATGCTTCTATGTGGGCTACTATTGAGGGTAGTGAAGATATTGCAGTAGATAAGGACAGTATAGGTGGAGACGGTTGTGATTTTGGCACCGATACACTTTCACTGTCTATAATACCTGAAAGCGAAGGTCTGTTTGAAGGCAGTATTTATGTTGGAGCAACTCAAGTAGTTGTACGTGCTTCATTCGTAGTTGTTCCAGTTAGTGCTCCTTCTGTTGCCGCAGACAGCTTTGAAGTTACACCTAACCCTGCATCTGATTATGCAACAGTAAATGCCGCTGATGTGGTTGAGGTTTACTTGTATGACCTTGCAGGAAAACTATTGACATCTGCTCAAGGCAATACAGTAGATATGGCTAATTTGGCTCCTGCCACATATTCATTGGTTGCTAAATTTGCTGATGGCTCTTTGAAGTCTGCAAATGTTATTAAGAAATAACCAACAATAGTTGTAATAAAAAAGGAGGCTCAAAAATTTTTGAGCCTCCTTTTTTGCTTGTTTCCTATCTATTAATTCTTTATTATTCTGAATGCCTGCTGTTCATTGTTAAATTTGACTATTAGCAGGTAGGTTCCTTTTGCACAGTGGCTGATGTTAGCAACCTTGCCGTCAATAAGAGGGCAGTTGTACATTGAACCGTTGAGTCCAACCATGCCAACGCCTTTTATCTCTTCCTCTGTATCTATTGTAACAAAGTCAGAACTTACAGTAGGATATACGGAACATGGAATTGTGTAACCTGTAGTTTCATCAGCATTGGTAGGAGCTCCAAAATCATAGTAATTAGGTACATTAGGCAAAGCCTTTCTTGAAGCGGTGTATACCTTTACTTCTCCAGGTTGCAAAGTAATTGATTTTCCTGCAGGAAGGGCAGTGGTTCCGTTTGCCAGGTAATCGTACCAACTGTTGCCTGTAGGCAGTGTAAAGTCTTTTGCACCTGAATATTGCGTTCCTCCTGTCACATTAAAGTTACCTATTATAAACACTCTGTCATTACCTGAACCCCAAATTACACTACGTAGTGCTTTACCTGAACCTATATCTGACGATGTAGGATTTCCTGCAAATACAGATGGCATAATCTTAGTTCTAAGTTGCATTATCTGACCGCATTTTTGGTATGCAGCCATACGTGAGGCATCTTTATACCAACCTTTTTGCTCTGGCATAGGTTTGGCATTTGTCTCCTCACAGCCTGTACCGCCTTTGTCCACATCGCCTGACTTGCCGTCAGAACTTGCACAGAATGACCAGTCATAACCTAATTCCTCCCACATATAGAACATTTGCGGACCATTCAGCATAGCATTGAACGCTAAGTTCATAGGTGTACGTGCCGTGCGGCTTGCTTCAGATGTCTTTAAATCGCCGTTGCCATATTTCTTTGCTTTCCAGAACGGACGTTGCTCATCGTGGCTTGAGCAGTAGGATATTCTGCCGTCATAGTTTGCCTCTGAGAAAGAGTCTCCTTCATGCAACCAACCCATAGCGGTTTGCATATAAGCGTTGTTTGTGTTCTCCCATACGCCAATGCCAAGACTTGGATAAGAGGTTCTGTCGCTCTCCCAATACTCAAGAATAAAGTAGGCATCAGAAGAAACACTCTTTATTGCATTATAGTAGCCTTGAATGTTGTTCTTTCTGTTGGTACAGTTTGGTCCGCAGAAACCATGTGCAAGGTCCATACGGAAACCATCAACCTTGTACTCTTTCAGCCAATATTGCAACACATTACTAAAATATTTTTTAGTGCCTGCAAAATCGTGGTTGAAATCCTCAAAAACGCCACCACTATGAGGGCATTTTGTGTTGAAATAAGGATTGGTAGCCAAACTTGTATATAATTTTTCAAGCGGACTTAAACCTGTTGCGTGGTTGAACACCATATCTATTATTACGGCTATACCACGTTTGTGGCACTCATCTATAAGTTGCTTAAGGTCTGATTCCTTGCCGTATGTTTTATCTGCAGCAAAGTAACAAGTAGGGTTGTATCCCCAACTTATATTTCCCTCAAACTCACTTACAGGCATAAGTTCAAGTGCGTTTATACCTAAATTCTGCAAGTAATCAAGTCTTTGCGTAACTGAACGATAACTGCGTTCCGGTGCAAAATTATACACCCATAACTCATAGATTACCAAATTATCCTTATTTGGACGTTTAAAGTTTTTAGTGGCATCGCTCCAATTATATGCCGCCTTGCCTGGTTGAAGCAGAGTTACATAACCGTCACCTGCCGCAGGATACTTAGGTATTGAAGGGTCTAATTTCTTAGGCTCCCATTGGTCATCGGGGTGTAGAACCTTTTGAGAGTATGGGTCAGCAACCTGAAAATAGTTGCCACCGCGTTTTACGGCATATTGGAGTGCGTACTCCTTACCTGCTTGCAGATTTGTGAACTCAAACCAATAGTATGCTCCGTCTTTGTAACAATGGTAGTCATTAGAGTATGACCAACTGTTAAAGTCACCTAACAGATAAACATTTTGAGCCGCATTGCCACTCTTGTCGGCTGTATAAAGGCTCACTGTAACCTTATTACCATTATAATATATACCCTCATCAATACCCGATGGGCGAGCTTTGGTCTCAGGGTCTTTCTCTACAAAGCCTTTTGGATAGATTGTTATTATTAAGTCACCTGTTTGCTTTACTTCACCCTCCTTAATACTTTCTGTTCTGAATACAACATTAATAGCGGTGAATGTCTTGCCTTTGGCAGTAGCACAGTCAAAGTAGTCATACATATTACCCAAATTAAGTACCCAATTAGAGCCTGATTTGGTCATTTTGTACTTGTCTGCGTTGTCTCCCCACTTTGATGGTGCGCATTGCCATGCCCCTGTCTCTTTAGTGGTTACGCCAATATGTGCATAACATGTTGTTTGTCCAGCCATACCTGTGCCGGTAGGGTTGAATGTAATGGTTACGTTACCTGTGTAGCCTTCTTCAATTTTGGCTGGATTAGTGGTGATTTGTGCTAACGCCGATACTGTAATCAGCAGGGTAGCAATGGGAAACAGTAATTTTTTCATAATGTATTTAGTTGGTTTGTTATATCCGTATTTGCAAAGATACTTTTTTTTTCAAAATTTTGCAAATAAATGTAATGGCAATTTTGGCACTGTTATGATTGTAGCGGGATACGCTAGTACTACTCATCTGCGGAGAAGGGGGAGTAATCCCCACTTCCAACGGGGTTCCTTGAAAGAGGGGGATTACGTCGCTTCGCTATGGATTTTTTTGTAAAAAATTTGAATTTACTAAAATTATGACTAAATTTGCAAACTGAAAATATGATTGTATAATATGATTAGTTCACAGAATAAGATATTACTTGACTTTTATGCTTCAAAGGCAACTGTCATATCTATGGCTCAGCTAAGAATGATGTATCCGGATTTAACATCGTCTGTTATAGCCTTGCGAATGAATCATTATGTAAAAAGCGGCAGGCTGCTGAATCCCAGAAAAGGTTTTTATGCCAAGCCTGCATATAATCCATTAGAACTTGCGTGTATGCTATATACTCCCACGTATATCAGTTTGGATTATGTACTGCGTAAGGCAGGTGTCATCTTTCAATATGGAGAGGAAATAACCATGATAAGTTATCTGAATAGAGAAATAGACGTGGATGGAAATATTATCACATATAATCGCATCAAGGGAGAGATTATGGCTGATACACGTGGAATAATTCAAGATGGGAACGTGAACACAGCATCGCCGGAACGGGCATTTTTGGACACATTATATTTAAATGCAAATTACTATTTTGACAACATTTCTATTCTCAACAAAGAAACAATAGAAGAACTGCTGCCAATATATCAATGTAAACGACTGACTGAACGGGTTAATAAAATTCTGAAGCAATGAACGTTAACAAACACAAATACTATATGTTGCAAATATTGAAAGATATTTACAACGATACTGACTTGAGTAGTCTGTTAGGTTTTAAGGGTGGAACCGCTCTGATGTTTTTCTATAATTTGCCCCGATTTTCCGTTGATTTGGACTTTAATTTGCTTGATAAAGAGAAAGAGCAACTGGTATATGAGCGAGTGCAGACAATTCTGCTCAAATATGGACGTATAATTGATGCTGAACGTAAATTTTACGGCCCTATCATAGTACTGGACTATGGTGCTGGTGAACGAAACTTAAAGGTAGAAATCTCAAATAGAGTGTTTCAGAATCAAAACCATTATGAATTGCGTTCATTGTTGGGTATCAATGTTAACGTAATGTCTGCCTCTGATATGTTTGCACACAAGTTATGTGCCTTATTAGACAGAGCAGAAACTACAAACCGCGATGTTTTTGATTGTTGGTTCTTCTTAGAAAATCATACACCTATCAACTCATCAATAGTTGAAGAAAGAATGGGTAAACCGTTGACAGACTATATTCAAGACTGCATAAACAGGCTTGAAACCCTAAATGACAAACAGATGCACGTAGGTTTAGGCGAATTATTGGATGGAAAGATGAAAAATTTTGTACACACAAAATTGCGTCAAGAGACTATCTCCTTACTACATATCTTCCAAGCGGTACCACTTGTAGTATAAAATTCACACCTGCCACTCATGGGGATGGTGGGTGGGGGATTACGTCGCTTCGCTCCGTGAACACCATTTCTGTGCCAGAGGCACCTTCAGAGCCAGCGGATATATTCGCTGGAGCAAGTTACTTTTCTTAACGATTTTAATTACAATGTTATCTCCATTGTTGGAGGAAGATTATCTTCATCCAATTCTGGTATTTCAAAAAAGTTTAGTTTTGCTTTAAATCCCGGGAATTGAGCGTTTTTAAATACGTGTGCATTCTTTAATATCCAATTCACGTTACCATTATCAATAGAACCTCCGGACCAAACGGAATCAACATAATCACAAGAACAATCAACTACATCAACATATCCTATTACAGCACTTTTAGGGCAATCTTTTAAATCAGGTAAATTACCTTTTGCCTGTTGTTCTGTGATTATATCTAACCATTCTTGAGGAACTTCTTGGTTCTCAAATACACTTAGTTGGTCTGTGCTGGATGCTACAATATACAATCTGCCTCTATAGTCTGTTTTCCAAGTTCTATTCTCTACATCCTTAATACCTGTACATATCAGAGTAGCCCAGGGTTGCTTTACAGCCAATGCTACATTTTTCATATTAGGTTTAGGATTAACGCATCTTACATTTCCATACAGAGCAGGGGCTTGTTCCGCAACTGGAATAGATATGGGCGTTGTACCTGTTAGTTTAATTCCAGAAAGAGCAGTTTGCCCTTTTAACGCACATATAGAATCAATCATACGGACAAGAATATTTCTAAATTGCATTTTGAAATCTTCATTTTGTTGGTATTGTCTATATAAGGTTACATCTCCTTGTCTTTTTTGACGTATGACTTTATCTATGATGTTATTAAGTGCCTCCTCCTTGGTTTGTGGATCTGGATTTCCCGCTACATATTCCTTATAATCTTCATCTGCTATAATAGATGTTGCTATATTTATAAGTTTTGCCTTTTGATCTTCCGGTGTTGCCTCCCATCCTTTAAAATGATTTTTATTAAATGCTTTAATTATGGTTTCCAAGGGGTCTGGTTCCGGTTCCTCTCCTCCAGCACCTGCCATTGTATCATTATTAGGGTCTAAAACTGATCCTTCTGATTCCAATTTTATATTTTCATTAAGATTTGTACGTCTTAAACCGTAAGTGTTTAAATTCACCTTATCCAAAATATCAGACACATCTTTCATACCGCTATCCTCAATATGTAACTGAGGAATAAGAAAACGTAAGAACCAGAAAAGTTTTTCCCAATCCCTAATATTATAATCCAATATAGCGGCAACCTTAGAGTAAATTTTTACAAACTGCTTACATTTAATCTTAAAATCAGCTTTGCCGTCTTTTCCCCATTGCACCTCAACATTAAATCTATGAGCACAACCATCAATAATTGGAGCCCATTTGCTTGAATCTTTTTCTGTTAGGAAACGTACAGTAAAGTCGTCTATATCTTCCTCATTAAAAACGCTTGTATCTAACAACGTTCGTCTAAGAAGATGTAGAACATTAACATCTGACGGTTCTGAGAGAGATGTTGTTGTATAAAAAGGGTCAAACGCATCTTTAATGTCACTAATCTTATTATAAAAATCCAGGATAAACAAATCTTCACTCATTTTCTTTAATGATGCAGAAGACCTGTTTAATCTTGATAATGACTGCACTGCCATAACCCCTGCCAATGGCTTGTCAATATACATTGCCGCCAACTTGGGTTGGTCAAAACCAGTTAAATATTTATTGGCAACAACCAATATTCTGTTGTCATCTTTATCAAATTCCTCTGGCAACCTTTTATCAGAAAATCCATTTATTTTTGACTCTGTATATTCAACGCCATCAATAGTCCTGGCTCCTGAAAAAGCAATTAAGATACCGTATGGCAAATTATTTTCTTCTTTTAAATCCAATAATGCCTGGTAATATTTAATGGCACACTCAATATCTTTTGTAACTACCATTGCCTTTGCCTTTCCGCAAAGTTTATTCTTTTTGTATAGGTTGGCATCAAAATGTGCCAGCATTTGTTCTGCTTTTGCTTTTATTGTTTGAGGTGTTCGCTCTACTGCTTTTTTTAATAATTTTTGAGCCTTCTTTGTATCGTATAACGGGTTTTCTTCAATTGTCTTAACTAACTCATAATAAGATTTATAAGTAGTGTAATTTACAAGAACATCCAAAATAAAGCCTTCTTCAATGGCTTGTTTCATAGAGTACAAATGGAATGGGCTGAATGTACCGTCTTCATTTCTTATACCAAACCGTTCAAATGTATGCGGTTTAGGTGTAGCGGTAAATGCAAAATATGAACAGTTAGGAGACATTTTACGCTCATTCATCAATTTTTCAAGCATATCATCAGTGTCCGGACCATCCAAATCCTCATCTTTTTGCATAGTGGCATTCATTTTATCAGCGGCAATGCCTGATTGTGAGGAGTGAGCCTCATCTATAAGAATTGCAAAATTGTGGTCGCTGACATCTCCAATTGTACTGCTGATATATGGAAATTTCTGAATAGTTGTAACTATTATACGTTTATTGCTTTCAATAGCCTCTTTAAGTTCTGCGGAACTATTGGCATGTGCAATAATTTTTTCAGAATGCCCGAATGCCTTAATGTTATCAGAAATCTGTTTGTCAAGAATTCTTCTGTCTGTTACCACTACCACAGAATTAAACAGGGGAGCATCTAATGCCTTTGCTTTATTGGCACTTAATGTTACAGGACATTCTTTTATAAGTTTATATGCAAGCCAAGTAATGGAATTGGATTTTCCAGACCCGGCAGAGTGTTGAATAAGATATTTTTCACCAACACCTTTAAGGGAGACATCTGCTGTTAATTTATTTACCACATCAAGCTGGTGAAAACGTGGAAATATCAGAGCCTTGGCATTTCTCATTATATGAGGCACTTTTTTCTGTGATTTAATTTCACCATAGTCAAAAAGTGCATAATTTGATATGATATCCGCTACTGTATCTTTTTTTAGAACAAACTCCCACATATAAGAGGTTTTGTAACCGTTAGGATTTACAGGATTTCCTGCACCTTGTCCGTTTTCAAGACCTTTATTGAAAGGCATAAAATAGGTGTTGGAAAGATTCAAATGCGTGGTAAAATAGACCTCGTCTTTATCAAGAGTGAAATGAGCAAGGCAGCGACCAAATTTAAGAATAGTTTCAGCGGGGTTCCTTTGTGGTGAACAATATTGTTTTATGCCATCATATAATGCAGTCTGACGTGTCCATGGATTTTTCAGTTCTAAAGTAAAAATAGGAAGTCCGTTCACAAACACAGCCATATCAAGTTCCAACCCAGGATGACTATTAGAAAAAGTTTGTTGCCTGGTTACTGAAAACTGATTCTTTGCATAGTTTATATGAGAATCCTCACTATCGGCAGCAGACGGTTTGCTATAGAACATTGTTAAATGAATATTCTCCACATCAACACCTTTACGTAGCACATCAATGATTCCGTATGTATCTATAGCACGAGACACTTGTTTTTCTACATCCGATGTCAAGTTTCTGCCTCTATATTCTGCTAATGTGTCCGCTTGTGAACTGTTTAAAAAAGACCAAAATCGGCGCTTGTCAATAGATAGCGTTTTATCCATATCAGATGGAATACCCCAATAATATTGGTCATCATTAGGACTTTGTTCATCTGCGGCAATCTTTTTTTCATTGTCATCACTAAAATCTCGCTCCTCACAAGAGGAGCCGACTAAGGCTTTCTCTATTAAAGCCTCAAATGCCTGTTCGTTTGTTTTGCTTGTGTTCATAATGTTCAGCACACCTTAACTTTACCTGTAACTACTGAGTTTATTATTATTTGCTTGCGTTCTTTGAGCAAGTCTATCATTCTTTGTTGCTGTGCTATGGCTTTGTCTATCTTGGCTGTAACGGAATCAAGATATAATACTATTGCATTTTGCTCTTGAATAGGAGGCTTGAAAAAGACAGTATGTTTTAAGATTTCTTTGCTAATAGAGAAAACCTTTACTCCACAAACTGAACCTCTTACTTGAGACCTCCATTGTGTGCTGTTGAATAGATAAGCAAGATATTTTTTATTTTGAATATGAATGTTTTTTATCAATATGGTATGATAGCCACCATATAGTTCCTTTATACAATCATTAAAAGCCATATTACCACAACCTTCAATATCTTCAGAAGTGTCTGCTACAATAAAATCACCGATTTCAACTTTTGAATTACAATTTCCATTTTTGTAAAAATAAGGAACAAAACGGATTAAGTCTGAACTTAAATGTGTACGTGTGTTATATTTAGCGTGTACTTGTCCATAACTTACTACAGACAACCCATCGTCAATCAAGTTGTCTTTTGTAATTTGAAGTCCTTTGTTAAATTTGCAGAATTTACCTAAGGGAAGAACCTCCCAATGACTTGGTATCTCTCCAAACCACTGTATGCCACTATCCTTCATTGGGGCATTGGGGTTCAGACCTTTTGTTACGGCGTTATTTATTATTATTTGCTTACGTTCGTTCAAGAGGTCAATCATCTTCTGCTGTTGTGCTATGGCTTTGTCTATCTTGGCTGTAACGGAATCAAGATAAGATGCTATGGCTTGCTGCTCTGATGGAGTTGGTATTGGTAGGAACTCAACTTTTAGTTTGTTGTAATCAATATTTTGTCCTTCACGAATGCCTGTAACTGTACTTTTAAGAAGATTTATGAAAACAGGTGATTTTGCAAGATGCTTGAAGTATGGTTCTGTAAGATGATATGCTTTAAGTACTGTATATGCAGGGCTGATAATACCTCTACAATATGAATACTCAATTCCACCCTGAAAAGAACGTAAGCTAATGACAAAATCGCCTTTCTCAACAAGTTTTAGAGTATCAAGGTTTTTTGTTGCTTCAACTGTACGATTTTCGTAGTCGCTTTTCTTAATAACACCATAGTTCTGAGTCGCAGCTAATAAAGGTTCGTTCGGGAATCCTTTCTGACTACGCTCGCAAAAAGTGTATTTCATCTTACGAAGTCTCCAATGACTTGGTATCTCTCCAAGCCACTGTATGCCACTGTCTTTATATGAACTATATCTTGTTATGTGTGTTTTCATCTTCTAAATTAAGTGGTAGTTCCGGAAGTGAGTTTGCGTTATTAAATTTGTCAAAATCACTCATAAATAGCCTGTCTTGAATTATACGGAACTTTTCAAATTCTGTTTCCGCAAACTCCTTTGCCTGTTCTGCCGTAACTGTTCCTGCATTTTTAAGTACATCACTGCCTCCGGCTGTCAATATGGAATCAATGCGTTTGTTCCAATCTTCCATTGTCATAGGAATGTGCTTTTTAGCCATACGTTCTGCAAGGTCAAGTGTGCCACTGACAAGCCTTCCCATATCCTCAAGTTCAATTTCCTTTAAATAATTTTTAGCTATCGCCACGTCTGACTTTACTATTTTTCCATCGGGTGCATTCTCCCAAGTGGTAAGTCCCATGTTTTCCTTATCTGCATTTGCTCTGTCTATTATAAGTTCGGCTGCCGTATGTCTATGTACGGCATAATGCATCTTGTTCTGCATTTTCTGAAAAAACAGACGTGTTATGGGAGCGTCTTTATTATAGTCTATAGCGGTGGCAAAAATATCTGTGAGTTTTTGATAAAAACGTCGTTCACTAAGTCTTATCTCCCTTATTTCTGAAAGAAGGTGCTCAAAATAGTCTTCACTAATGAATGTGCCGTTCTCCATTCTTTTCTTATCAATGACATAGCCACGTATGGCAAATTGCCTTAGAACTATAGTGCACCATTGACGGAATTGAGTGGCTCTAACGGAATTAACCCTATAACCTACAGATATTATTGCATCAAGGTTATAAAACAGAGTGTTATAAGTTTTACCATCCAATGCAGTATGTGCAAAATTTGCACATACTTGTTCTTGTTGCAGTTCTGAACTGCTGAATATATTTTTAAGGTGTTTTGTTATTACAGACCTATCTACTTCAAACAACTGAGCCATAGCCTTTTGTGTACACCAAACGCTCTCATCTTTGTATGCAACCTGAATACCGTCCTCTTTCCCGTCAGCCACAAACATAAGGAATTCTGCAGTGCTGTTTCGTATATCTATGTTCTTTGTCTTATTCATAATTTATTCAAATAATGATTTTATAAAGCCTTGGCTTTCTGCATCAAGAGCAAGGATATCCGCCTCATTCTCTTCAAGTGAACGCAGAGGAACCGGTTTGTAGAAATATTTGTTAAATGAAATCTCGCAACCAATCTTTGTGCCTTCTATCGCAATCCATGCATCATCAACATATGGGTGTACTTCTCTCTGAAAATATTCGTATATATTTTCTTTTACAGGTATTTTTTCTGTATCTCTCAGTTCTGTGTCAGGCTCGTATATTACATACTCATTATCATCCGTTATTATGCCATAATCAGCAAATAGAGACTCATTTACTCCGTATGTATTTGTTAAACGCTCACATTCTGAGGAAGTGAATTTCAACCTCTTTTTTATGACAGGTTTTGCATCTGGGTCTGTTACGGACATTGCTCTTGCCAATGTTTTTATTTGGGTGGCGGATAATTTAAGTTTCTGCTCTTTTACCGTTTTCTCAATTTTAAAAATAAAATTGTTATAGTCTGTAAATACATCAGTTCCCATTGCTTGCATTATTTGGAATGCCGCATCTTGAAATTCTTTACGCTCTTTCCATTTGGCAGCGGAGGTAAGTTGATTGAATTTTTTATCAGTAAGCGTTATTTCCTGCTCTTGTAAATACTCCTTAAATTCTATTGCTTCTCCAACTCCTGTAAATAGTTGCTCTGCGTATATGTCATAAAGGAGTTTTGATAGTTCCAAATCATTACTGTCATATAGTAGATTATCTATTTTTAGGGCAGTAAATTGACATCTTAATCTTAGAGGTCTTTCTATGGTTACGGCATAATACCTAAAATCATCACAATCAAATATCTTTGAAGATACCGGAATCTCATCTGTCGCATCACATTCTGTAAATCTGTTATATATATCTAAAATTAAATCTGCATAATGTTTTGGAATAGTGCAGTTACGTGACCCTTGGTTTTTACGTAATTTCTCATACGCACCACTTGCATCTATAAGTTGTATTTTGCCCTTACGATTTGTCTCTTTTTTATTTGTCATTAACCAAATATAAGTAGTAATACCTGTATTATAGAATATATTATTCGGTAATTGAATAATTGCATCTACAAAATCATTTTCCAACAAGTAACGCCTTATATTTGATTCTCCGCTACCTGCATCGCCGGTAAACAAAGAAGAACCGTTATGAATGGAAGCCGCCCTGCTACCTTGTGGTTGATACTCAAGAGGCTTCATCTTATCTATTTCTTCTAATATAAATAGCAACTGCCCATCTGATGTGCGAGGAGTGCAATCAAGAACTTCATAATTTCCTTGAAAATTTTGTAGTTGTAATTCAAATCTTTGGTCTAGCAGACTTTTGTCGTGATATATTTTTTCTTTATCAGATTTCCATGATTTGCCGTAGGGTGGGTTGGTTAACATATAGCCAAATGACTTATCTGAAAAATGATTTTCTGTAATGGTATTGCCAAGGTGCATACCTTCTGGATTGACTCCCTTTATTATAAGGTCTGATTTGCATATTGCGTAGGTTTCAGGGTTTATTTCCGTTCCAAATAATTGAATGGCTTTAGAATCTATACCTAAATCCATTAAATATTTTCTTCCTTCAGTGAGCATTCCTCCAGAACCTTCTGCAGGGTCATAGATTGAAATAATAGGTGGCAATTCGTCTCTTACAGGCTCAAATACCAAACGTGCCAGCAATTCTATTGCATCCCTTGGTGTAAAATGCTCTCCCGCCTCTTCATTATTCTCTTCATTAAAACGCCTTAGCAATTCCTCAAAAATAGTACCCATTGCTATATTGGAAATAGCGGGTAGAATAATACCATCTGGATCTTTTACGTCTCTATCTGTAAGATTTATATGTGGGTCAGTGATTTTCTCTATTATTGCAAGAAGTCTGTCATTGGTGGCTAATTTTTTAGCCTTATTATCAAAATCAAAGTTTTTTAAAACATCTTTAACGTTTTTACTATATCCGTTGAGGTATTCTTCAAAATTTGATAATAATATATTGTTGTCGTCTGTAGCCTGTGATTTCAGCCTATTTAATGTCCATTTACTTGTGTTGTAAAAATCAAGATGGGTAATGTCTTGTAACGCCTGTGCGTCTAAAGTAGTTTCATCAAATCCCATCTCTTTTTGTTCCTTTAACTCGTTTTCCACAGCTTCCTTTGTTGGCTCCAAAAGTGCATCAAAGCGACGTAACACTACCATTGGAAGTATTACATCTCTGTATTGACCCCTTACAAACACATCTCTGAGGCAATCATCTGCAATTCCCCAAATAAATGACACTATTTGTGATTGTGCTATTTCCATATTAACCGCCATTTACATTGTGGTACAAATTTAACTCTTTTTTTTATTTTTTGCAAACATAAGATGTCCATATGCAAAGATAAAATCAACTTGTCTCAAAACGTGGGACAAGCGAGAGCAAAAATTTGTTGCTTGAGAGAATATAGTTATATTTGTAGTAAAATTGCGGTCAATATGATTACACTTAAACCTATTTCTTCATATCCTGATACTACTTTTGTTGAGTTGTGTAAACTTTATGTAGAGGCGTTTCCCCGTGATGAACGCCGTTCTGTTGAGGGGTTGAAGCTTACGTTGCAAACACCTGAAATGATGTTTTATGTAATTGAGTCTGATGGTGTAACGGCTGGATTCTCAATTGCATGGAAACTTAGTGGTTTTGTTTATCTGGAGCATTTTGCTGTCAAGCCATCAATGAGAGGCAGGGGGATAGGGGAGCAGGTTATGAAAATATATGCTGATATGTTTGGTCATAATATTATACTTGAGGTTGAACCAGATACAGATAATCTCACTCATCGCCGCATAGAATTCTACAAACGTTGCGGGTTTGATGTTGTTTCAAAAGATTATATCCAGCCGAAATATGAAGGCTCCGGAGATGCTATGCCACTGTGGATTATGGCATCTTGCACTCCCTCTGTTGTTGAATTGGAGCGGTGGATTTGTGAGGTCAAGAGTAAAGTGTATGGTAGGGGATGAGGGGGGGAGGATTACGTCGCTTCGCTATGAATTTAGGCATCTTTGAGATGTTGCTTAATATTTAATAAGCACATACTCTATACAGTTTTGATAAGTTGTTATTTTTTTGTATCTTTGCAGTGAATACAAAGATAATCATGTCTAATTCTGATTTTTGGGAATCAATTAATAATATCATACGCAACGGCTTTACCGATGCAGACCTTTTAACATTAAACACTTATGCAGAACATTTTATCGGAAGGAAACTTATTTATAAACGATTTTCACCGCAGGAACAGTATGGCTGCTCAATTGGAGGTGTTACAAATGTCATTGCATCCCTACTCGCGGGAGCAGATGTTGCAACAGATAAACTCGATGCACCAATCGGCAGTATCAAAAGAGAATAAAGGGATTTACTCTTAAAAATCCTAAAAATTGGACATACGCCACACCTGAAATATATCTTAGCGATTTACATGACGAAAATGTTATTGTCTCAAATAATGGTAATGTTTTTGTTGTGGATTGTGACATAAGAATTAACACTCCTGAATTAAAACAGGGTGGTATTCGAACCTTAACTACTGAGGTTGAGTATTAATCAAGAGCCATTATTATTTTGTCGCAAAAATAATCTTTTTTTACAAAGGAAATGATGAGGGGGGATTAAGTCGCTTCGCTCCGTGAACCCCACTTCTGTGCCAGAGGCACCGTTAGAACCAGCAGATACATTTTCAACACATAAAAGATGACGGGAATGAGTCCAATTAAGATTTGGCAACAAATCTCAAATTGAAGACTAAAAGTTGGAAAAGCAACTTTTTGGTATCATTATGGTGTTGATGTGATATAATTTTATTATCTTTGTAGCAAAATTAATAATCAAAGAAAAATATGTCACAAACAGCATTTACAGTAAGATTGGATAGTGATATCAAACAAAAATTTGATTCACTATGTAATGACTTTGGAATGAGTTCCGCTACAGCATTTAATATCTTTGCTCGTACTGTAGTAAAAAAACGCAAAATCCCATTCGAGATAGAATCGGGCAATAGTGGATGGGACGCATTTAGAGAAATCAGACGTAAGGCAATGGCTGGCGAACTACCCGATTTAACATTAGATGAAATCAATGAGGAAATAAAACTTTACAGGGAGGGGAAATAATGGTTTATTATGCAGTTATTGATACTAATGTGTTAGTGTCTGCCTTTATATCAAAACATCAAGACTCTCCTGTTGTCAAAATTTTTGATTTAATAGAACAAGGAATTATAACACCTGTATATAATACAGAAATTCTGAATGAGTATATAGATGTTCTATGCAGACCAAAATTTCAAATTCCAATTACAATTGTAGAGAAAGTAGTAAGCACGATTGCCGATTGTGGATTGAATTCTGAACGGGTAAAAACCCAAGAACCTTTTACCGATAAAAAAGACATTGTGTTCTATGAAGTGGCAATCTCAAAGGATGGCACATATTTAGTTACCGGGAACAAAAAACATTTCCCTTCAAAACCAATCATTGTTTCCCCTTCTGAAATGGTGCAGATTATTGAAGGAAATCCATACAAACGGAATAACAACCCTAATAAAATTATTGGTCTAATAGACATTTTTCGTGATAAATTATGTTCAAAAATCATCTAATGGACAT
>JAKSNZ010000059.1 GCA_024405855.1 Paludibacteraceae bacterium | reverse complement strand
TAACCGATTAAACAATTATTATGGGAAGAGCATTTGAATACAGAAAAGCGACAAAGCTGAAACGTTGGGGCAATATGGCCCGAGTATTTACAAAACTTGGCAAGCAGATTACCATTGCTGCAAGAGAAGGCGGTGGTGACCCTGATATGAATCCAAGACTTAGAGTGCTGGTTCAACAGGCAAAGAAGGAGAACATGCCTAAGGAGAATGTTGAAAGAGCCATTAAAAAGGCTTTCTCAAAAGATGAGGCAGACTATAAGGAACTTAACTATGAAGGTTACGGACCTCACGGCATTGCCATCTTTGTAGAGACTGCAACAGATAACAATATGCGTACTGTTGCCAATATCCGCAGTTACTTTACAAAACACGGCGGTTCACTTGGCACACAAGGCTGTCTGCAATTCCTTTTTGACCACAAGTGCATTTTCAACGTATGTCCAAAAGAGGGCATCGCTATGGATGACCTTGAACTTGAGCTTATTGACTACGGAGTTGAAGAGATAGACAAAGATGAGAACGGAAACCTTATTATCTGCGGTGACTTCCAAAGCAACTCTGACATTCAAAAGTATCTTGAAGATAACGGCTTTGAAATAAACAGTGCTGAATTTGAGCGTGTGCCAAATGACTACAAGGAAGTGACACCGGAACAGCGTGAATCTGTACAGAAACTCATAGACAAGATTGAAGAGGATGAAGATGTACAGAACGTCTACACCAATATGGCTCCGGAAGAGTGATTTATGTCTCCGGACTGTAAGATATTAGGTATTGACCCCGGTACCACAGTTATGGGGTTAGGATTATTAGAGGTCTCCCAAGGGAAGGCCTCTTTAATTGCCATGTCCACAATAAATTTTAAGGATTGCAAGACCCACTATGAGAAATTGGCAAAGATTTTCAAGCATGTAACTGAAGTGATTGATGCCTACAAGCCACAGGAACTTGCAATTGAAGCCCCTTTCTTTGGAAAAAACGTACAATCAATGCTTAAGTTAGGCAGGGCTCAAGGAGTTGCCATTGCGGTGGCAATAAGTAAAGGTCTTAAAGTAACGGAATATCCACCTCTTAAAATAAAGATGGCAATTACAGGTAACGGAGCCGCCAGCAAGGAGCAGGTTGCAGGCATGCTTGCCCGTTTCCTAAATATTTCTGAAGACCGTATGAATGTCAAACTTGATGCCACCGATGCTCTTGCCGCAGCATATTGCCACTACTTGCAACTTGGAGCACCAAAATCAACAAAACCATACAAGTCTTGGAAAGATTTTGCACTAAAAAACTCCAATAGAGTATTTTAATTAGTCTGTCCCCAATTCAGTTTTTCCCTAAGTGTCTGAAAATAAGTGTGTCCTTTGCGTTTTGCAACCAACACGGAATATGGAGCCTTACATATTGTAAGTTTTGAGCCTATCTTGCAGTGATAGGAACGCCCGTCAAGCGACACAAGAAAATTCTCACTTCTACCAGCCACCTCAAACTCAAGAGTTCTGTCATCAGGCAACACAATCGGGCGTTGGTTAAGTGTATGTGGTGCCACAGGAGCAAGAATAACATTGTGGCTTTCAGGTGCTACAATAGAAGAACCTACACTCATGGCGTATGCAGTTGAACCTGTTGGAGTTGAAACAATAAGTCCGTCTGCCCTATAGGAGCAGAGGAACTCTCCGTTTACGTAGGCATTAACCTTAATCATAGATGAAGTTTCACTCTTAAGAATGGCTATCTCATTCAACGCCACACACTTGCTTGGGTCTGTCAACTGACCTGCCGGATTCATTTTTATAAGAGAACGACACTCTGTGCTATAACCATTTTTAAGTACATCATCAATGCCCTGCAATATTTCATTGCTACTTATGTCGGTCAAAAATCCAAGATGTCCCAAGTTTATGCCTAAAATAGGTATTTCCAACGCTCCTATAGCCTGAGCGGTTTTTAGAAAAGTTCCGTCACCACCCAAACTTAGTGCCATGTCAATAGATAGCAAATCCTTGTCTTCCAAAACTTTACAACCGTTTATAAGGTTAGCATCGGAAGATGAAAGAAATGAAGCAACCTTATTATCAAGGAACACTGACACAGCATTTCTTTTCAAAACATCAATTAACTCATTGGCAGCCTGAACAAATCCGTTTTTGTGAATACTGCCAAAAATTGCAACATTCTTAATTTGTGAATAACTTTCTCCCATAAATCCTTTTGTTTATACAATATATTTGTAACTTTGTATGTTTATAATATATTCACTGCAAAGTAAGTGATTTTTTCTTAAACAATGACAAAATTAAGCGTAAATATAAACAAAGTTGCCACTATTAGGAATGCAAGAGGTGGTAATGTTCCAAATGTGCTACAAGTTGCACTTGATTGTGAACACTTTGGTGCTCAGGGAATTACAGTACATCCAAGACCTGATGAAAGGCATATCAGGTACTCTGATGTGCGAGAACTTAGCAAGGCTGTTACAACTGAATTCAATATTGAAGGCTATCCTTGCAAGAGTTTTATTGACCTTGTGCTTGAAGTAAAGCCTACACAGGTTACGCTTGTTCCTGACCCACCAGAGGCTCTTACTTCAAATGCAGGTTGGGATACTGTTAAAAACAAGGATTTTCTTATTGACATTGTCAAGACTTTTCAAAGTGCAGGTATCCGTACATCAATTTTCACCGATACACGCCGTAGCATAATTGAAACTGCGGCTCTTACTGGCACAAACAGAATTGAACTTTATACTGAGCCTTACGCATCTGCATACGGCAACGGCAAAGAGGCTGCCGTAAAGGATTTTGCAGAGGCTGCAAAGGTGGCATCGGAGTGCGGACTTGAAGTAAACGCAGGGCATGATTTAAGCCTTGTAAACCTTGCCTGGTTTGCACAGAACGTAAAACCGCTTGCAGAGGTGTCAATAGGACACGCACTAATTTCTGACGCACTATATTTAGGATTAAAAGAGACAATAAAACAATACTTAAACCAATTAAAAATTTAAAATTGAAAATTGTATAATTTTCACTTTCAACTTTGTTAAAACAAGTTTTAACCATGTTACTTCGTCACTCAGCATAACTTAAGTAAACTTAGTTCTGCTTTCGTTCCTAGTAACAGTCAACTATCTATATTATGTTGCTACAAATCATTACCGACACCATGGTGCAAGTTACAGACACTCTTGCCACCACAGCAGAGACAATTACAGAAACTGCTGCTGAAACAGTTGAAATGAACTATCTTGACCTTGCAATGAAAGGCGGTCCTGTAATTATGATTCCGCTTCTCATTTTGTCAATTATCGCCGTTTATATCTTCATTGAGAGACTTGTTGTAATTCACAAGGCTTCAAAAGAGGACAAAGACTTTATGAACCGCATAAAAGACTATATTACAGACGGAAAGGTTGAAGATGCAAGCCACTTGTGTCAAAGTGTAAACACCCCATACGCCAGAATGATTGAAAAGGGAATCTCCCGTTTGGGCAAGCCTATGAATGATGTTTTGGTGGCTATTGAAAACGTGGGCAACATTGAGACAAACAAACTTGAAAAGGGATTTACAATGCTTGCCACCATTTCAGGAGGTGCCCCGATGCTTGGATTCCTTGGAACTGTGCTTGGTATGGTTCAGGCTTTCTTTGATATGGCAAATGCAGGCAACAATGTGGACATTACGGTTTTGTCAAATGGTATTTACACAGCCATGATAACCACCGTAGCCGGTCTTATCGTGGGTATCGTAGCATATTTTGCATACAACTACCTGGTGGCAAAACTTGACAACGTAGTACAAAGCATGGAGCGTAAGACAATGGAGTTTATGGACCTTCTTAATGAACCTGTATAATTATGGCAATCAGAAGAAGAAATAGAGCAAACGCCTCTTTCAGCATGTCTTCAATGACAGACTTGGTGTTTCTGTTGCTGATTTTCTTTATGATTACATCAACGGTTGTAACTCCAAGTGCCATTAAACTGCTGTTGCCAAAAAGCACAAGTCAAGCCACAGCAAAACCTATAACAAGGGTTTTCATTGATGAGGGGCTTAATTATTTTGTGGCACAAGGCAAGGAGACGGAGCGACAGGTGGCTTTTGATGAAATAGAGCCGTTCCTGCAAAGTGTTGTTGCAGAGGAGCCTGAAATGTACATTGCCCTTTATGCTGATGAGAACATACCTTACGGAGAAGTTGTAAAGGTGCTTGATATTGCAAACAGAAATAAGTTTAAACTTGTTATTGCTACAAGACCTGCAAAAAATGAGTAAGAAAAATGACAATAGCAGTAAGGTGGCGGGAGTGATTGGAACCATTCTTGTGCATTTGCTGTTGCTATTGGCTATATATTTTTATGGATTAAGGACTGTTATCCCTGTTGAAGAGGAGGGTCTTACTGTTGATTATGGTTCTGCCGATACAGGAGAAGGGCTTTTTGAGCCTGCTCCACTAAGTGAGATTGAACAGGATTTAGACCAGCAGGCTGCTGATGCGGTATCGGTGCCTGATATTAACGCCCCATCTGAGCAAAAGGTTGTGGCACAAGAGATAGAGGAATCGCTTGAAGTGAAACAGCAAAGGGAAGAGGCAAGGAAAAAGGAACAGGAGAGGCTTGCTGAAATAAAACGCCAGAAAGAAGAGGAGCAGAAAAGAAAAGAGGAGGAGGCAAGAAAGCAAAAAGAACTGGCAGAACGTGCTCAAAAGGCGGCTTCCACAACAAAGAATGCCTTTAGCGGTGCTGGTGGAAAAGGAACTGATGCAAATGCAAAAAGTCAAGGTACAACAGGCGGCACAGGTAATCAAGGTTCAGTTACAGGATTTCCCGGAGGTGGCAACTCTGACGGGGCGGGCATAGGTGCCAATTATAGTTTGGCTGGTAGAAAAATTGTAGGAGCTGTGCCAAAACCTGCATACAATAAAAATGAGACAGGAATAATTGTTGTAACAATAGAGGTTGACGCATCGGGTAAAGTGTTAAGTGCCAGGGCAGGAGCAACAGGCACAACTATTGGCGATGCAACATTAAGGCGTGAGGCTGAACTTGCGGCAAAAAAAGCAAAATTCAATGCAAATGACGGTTCCCAAATTCAAACCGGAACCATAACATATAAATATGTACTTAATTAGTGGACAGTGTCAACTATTAATTATTAGATTATGAATGATTCAAGATATATAATGCGTGGCGTATCCGCATCAAAGGAAGATGTGCATAACGCCATTAAGAACATTG